>JBIISS010000124.1:0-4122 GCA_044340895.1 Microbacteriaceae bacterium | reverse complement strand
GTATTCGGGACGTCTACTTCTGCTCTGCCGGGCAATCTGAACAGACCGTGATTAATCCCACGGAGATGGAAGCGGAAGTTGACTTCATCTCGTCGCTGGGCGTGGCGGCCGGGGCGTTGGCTTCAGGCAGTGCTGAGGAAAAACGAATTGTCATGATGGGCAACGGCATCCAGACCGCCGGCCAATACTCATTCAGCAGGTCGGGCATCCCGAGCGAGGCCCAAGTCGGCGACATCGTCGGCGACCTCAAATCACAGGGCGCTCTACCCGACCTCAAGGGGGCCACCGTCGACTTCGTCGGACTCGGTCTGGTGAACTCGAGCGAACCACCACTCAACCAGCAGTCACTCGACGGCCTGGTCGCCTTCTGGCGGGCAATTGTGGCCGCATCGGGTGGATACGTTGGCACCATCATGACGCAGGTCGTCGATGGAGCGCCCTCGCCCGACTCCATTGCGGTGACCGCAGTTGAAGGACTCAAGGACGCGTGCATCAATGAAAGCGTCGCCGAGTCAGACGGAATCTCATTCAACCCGGGCAACGCCGAATTCATCGATGTCGGCGCGGCCACTGCGACCGCACAAAACATCGCAACGAAAATCGCCGCCGCCGCTTGTCCGGGCGACATCACCGTCATCGGCTATGTGGCCTCAGCCACGCCACAAGCCCAATACGTGTTTGGTAACGCAGAGGATGAACAACTCAGCCTCGCCCGTGCCGAAGCGTTCAAGGCGCTCTTGATCAACGCGGGCGTCGCAACGAACATCGTTACCGTCGGAGCGGGCAAAGGCCCGGTCAACGACTGGGATGAAGCCGGCAACTTCGTTGAAAACCTCGGCCAGCAAAACCGCAAAATTGTGGTGACCCAATAGTGGGCGTTCGTCGCTTAATTCGTTCGAGCCGAGACACCAACGGTGTCTGGAGCGACCTCGCCAAGCACGAGCGAGTTGACTCAAAGCGCTACTTTCGACGCTCGCTCTCTCGTTGGGTCTTCACGATTGTCGGCTCGATCATCATCGTTCTGCTCGGCATCAACGGATGGTTTCTCTTCCAGCTCTCCATCGCTCAACCGAACGTTCCACAGGTCGTCGATAAAGTCAC
Organism: Microbacteriaceae bacterium; assembly: GCA_044340895.1. Taxonomy (GTDB): domain Bacteria; phylum Actinomycetota; class Actinomycetes; order Actinomycetales; family Microbacteriaceae; genus RFQD01. Next base: position 3,021 of record JBIISS010000124.1, on the reverse strand, counting down.
GCCATCTGTCGTCAGAGTCTTCTGCGAAAGTTCAACGGGCACCGGTGTCGTGATGAATGTGGAGAAACCCGACGGAGTCGGTTCGGTCATTCTGTCGGCCGCTCACATCTTCGATGATTGCGAGGAAGGCAGCGAGGTTGGGGTCACCTACGAAGGACAAACGTTCACGGGCACCCTCGTAGCGAAACAGCCTGAAACGTCCGACGACACGACCCCGATTGAATCGGTAGTAGATCTCGCTCGCATCGACATCACTCGCGTCTTGCCGGCTCTAGACGCAGCTCCTGCAGCAGTTGTCGGTGACTGGGCAATTGTCATCGGTAACCCACTCGATCACACGAACTATGCGTCGTTTGGCATCGTGTCGACCGTTGCCGCCGGATACTACGAAACAACCGCACCCATCAACGAAGGTAATTCGGGCGGGCCCATGGTCAATTCGTTCGGCCAGGTTCTGGGCATTGTCGTTTCGACGTCGATCAAGGAAGCCCTGTTCGAAGGCAACCCATCGGGCATCTACGACCAGGCCGCCGGCATGGGGCAGGTCATCAGATTGCGACGCGGATGCGGTGATCTCTGGTCGAACGTGTCGAACTGCCCATTCACCGACTAGAAGTTGCGTTCCATCGACGCAACTCGTTCGATTCGTTTGTATGTCGGCGGATGCGTTGCGTTGAGCAGGTAGGCGAGCCCGCGACGCGGACGACGATAGGCGTAGAACATGCCGAGGGCGCTCGAATCGGCCACGCCAGTCGTGCCAAATTCTTCATACTCCATCTTTCGAAACAGGCTGATCATGCCGGGAACGAACCTAGTCATTTCGACGCCAGACGCATCGGCAAGATACTCGCGTTGACGTGACACGGCCGATCTGACAATCGGGCCGACGATGAATCCGACAATGACAAAGACGAACCCGAGCACAAGAACCACGACGCCCAAGACGGCAAGGCCGGCTCTGTTTTTGTCTCGTTCGGCTGAGCCACTATTCGATCCCGATCCGGATGTGCCGACACCTACGCCCACGCCTATCAGGATGATCGCAACGAGCTGCATGAAGCCGACCAAGGCAGTGACCAGTGTCTTCACGCGCATGTCACCATTCTTGATGTGAGACATTTCGTGTGACAAGAGCGCTTCGAGTTCAGTGTTGTCGAGATTTTTCAGCGCGCCACGAGTTATGCCGACGACGGCCTTGTCTGGGCGCATCCCTGCCGCATACGCGTTTATTGTGAGGTCTCGTTCGTCCACGGCCAACTTCGGCATTGGCATACCATTTCGAATGGCGAGCGTGTCGACGGCCCGAAAGAATCGTGGCTCGTCACGAGCTGTCACGCGGTGGTCGTTCATCGCGCGTTCGACCATCGCGCCGCCTCTGAACCAGGCATAGACAACATGAATGCCAACGAGGATGCTCAAGACAATCACTGGCCAAATCGAGTTGAACAGAAACGAGAAGCCGATGCCGATGCCCACGATGATTGCGATGTAGCTGATGATGAGCACCACGGTGGTGCGTCTGTTTCGAGCTATGGCTGAGTACATGCAGATTTCTCCTCGAGGCGAGGGGCAATTCTGACCCACGCGTCAATCCAGACTACTTCTGCCCACCGACGCCGTTCACCGACTATCGCCTCGGTTTTCTCTTGTAGCCGCACCTCAGACAAGAGGGTGGGAGCATTCCTTTTTTATGCGTACGTCATTGCGTACGCATAAAAAGGCACTGACATGACCTGGCCCGGCTCGGTCGGGTTCACCTCAGTTCCGCCCAGCCCAGTTGAGCCCAGCCCAGCCCACAGCACCCGACGATCGGAGCATCATGTCCACACCATTTGATCCACACTCACCGATGACCATCACGGACGCGCGCCGGCACATCTACGACATCATCAATTTCGTCCTCGAAAACGATGGAGAAATCTTTCGCGTCATCGGTCGAGCCGGTGCTGCGGTGATTGTCAGTGCTCAGGCCTGGCACTCGCTGCACGAATCCCTCTACGTTTTCGCAGACCCCGTCAACTCGCGGGCTGTCCACGAGAGCATCAACGCTCACATGCGAGGGGAGCCAGGTCAGCGCATGAACCCGCTGACTCTGTCGCCGGATGAAAACCCGTTCTTCTGGCTCTAGCGAACGCCCGTGAATCTTTTCTTCATGCCCAAAGCCGAGGACGACCTCGCGGAATGGCGTCGACTCGGGTCGTTTCGCATCGTTCGACTAGCACGCAAAATTGAAAACCTATGGGATGCCCTGGAACGCGGCCACGTGCCCGCACAAGCCACTCCGCTCGTGCATCCCACGCCCGGGATATTCTCTATCACCGTGGCGGGCCGACATCGCCTGGTATTCGCGATAGAACGCAGTGACCCTTATGGAGAGTTTTTCGATCCTTCGAAGCACGAGATAGAGATCGAACAAGTCAACGTCGTGGTCTTTTCAGTACGCGGTGCGTATTGGCCCGACCTGTAATCTAAATCCATGGCTAAAGCAAAGAAGACTGCACCCGCGACCACCGCCTCACCGGCACGACTCAGCTGGGCTATGGCATCCGCCATCCTCGCGATTTTCGTTCTCGCCTCTGCGACCGGACTCCTCGGCTCATACAACTTCCTCGGCGCTTACTTCGGTGGGGTCGCTCTCGTCATCTTCGCTCGTATCCTCTCCAAGATGAAGCTGCCAAAGCTGGCGGTGACGTCCTTGTTACTCTCCGTGATTCTCGTGGCGGTCATCCTTGTGCTCGCCGTCGCGTCGAACATGCCGTCAATCGCACTGTCAACGCCAACGTCTGACAACACCCTTGCCCTCGCTGTCGTTCTTCTGCTGTGGGTTCAGCACGCGGTGTCGATTCTGCTCGTCATCGGGCTCATCATGTACGTCGTTCGACTCGGGCGAGCACGCGGCGCGGCCGTCGGCGAATGACCGTTACTTCACCCGCTGGATTTCTCGCGACCGGAGTCGCCTGCGGGCTGAAATCCTCGGGCAACAAAGACCTCGCCCTAGTGCAAAACGTCGGCCCGCTCAAA
>JBIISS010000007.1:0-14157 GCA_044340895.1 Microbacteriaceae bacterium | reverse complement strand
CACAAACTTGCCGGCGTCACCGTCGTGAGCCACGTGCTCGCGACCGCACGCGAACTTAACGCCGCACACGTCGTTGCCGTCGTGCGTCACGAACGCGATCGACTGGTCGAGGTGATCGAAGTCGATTTGCCGGGCACCATCATCGTCGACCAAGACGACATTCCGGGCACGGGGCGCGCAGTGGAAATGGCCGTCGAAGCCCTGCCGAGTTCGTTCGTCGGCGAGGTGCTTGTGTTGAACGGCGACGTGCCTCTGCTCGACGCCGACACGTTGCGCACCGCGGTCGCCGCGCACCGAACCACCGGTACGGCAGCGACTCTGCTGACGACGATGCTGGACGAACCCCATGGCTACGGTCGAATCATTCGGGATAATCACGGCACGGTCGATCGCATCGTCGAGCACAAAGACGCAACGACGGCCGAGCTCGAGGTCAACGAAGTCAACGCGGGCATCTATGTCTTTGCATCCGCGCCGCTTCGCGCGACGGTCACGCGTCTCACTCAAGACAACTCACAGGGCGAGAAGTACCTGACCGATGTTGTTGGGCTTTTGCGCGGTGAGCAACTCACCGTGAGCGCATCCCGCGTTTCGCCGTCGTGGAAGGTTGAGGGCATCAACGACCGCGCGCAGCTTGCGCAAGCGGCCGCTCACCTCAACGCGCTCATCATTCGTGGCTGGCAGCTCGCGGGCGTCACGATTGTGGATCCGGGCACCACGTGGATTGACCTGCAGGTCAAGCTCGGTCTCGATGTCGAGGTCAAGCCCGGCACTCAGCTGCTGGGCGCGACGACGATTGACGAGCGAGCCGTCATTGGCCCTGATACAACTCTGGTTGATACAGAAGTGGGCGCGGGTGCGGTCATCAAGCGCACGGACGCGACACTGGCTGTCATCGGCGAAGGAGCCAGTGTCGGGCCGTTCTCGTATTTGCGCCCCGGAACTTACTTGGGTGCCGACGGCAAGATCGGCACGTTTGTTGAAACGAAGAACGCGACAATCGGCGCGGGCAGCAAGGTGCCGCACCTGTCGTACATCGGTGACGCCGAGATCGGCGAGCAGAGCAACATCGGTGCTGGCACCATCGTCGCCAACTACGACGGCGTGAACAAGCACCGCACAACCGTCGGCTCGCACGTGCGGTCGGGTTCTCACAATGTTTTTGTCGCTCCCGTTACGATTGGCGATGGAGCGTACTCGGGCGCGGGAACGGTCATCCGAAAGGATGTTCCCGCCGGAGCACTCGCCGTCAACGTGGCACCACAGCGCAACATGGACGGCTGGGTTGTCGCCAACCGCCCAGGTACAGCAGCCGCCGAAGCAGCGTCGCGTTCGAGCGATTCCGGCGCCTCAAACTCACCCGCACAAAACTGATACGCGAAAGAGGAACCGTGAGCGAGATCACCACACCCAACAAGAAGAAGCTCGTTCTCGTTTCCGGTCGGTCGCATCCGCAGCTCGCGAATGACATCGCATCTCACCTCGGCATTGAGGTGACCGAGACAGACCTGCGCACGTTCGCAAACGGTGAGATTTACGCCCGCTATGGCGAGAGCATCCGTGGCGCCGATGTGTTTGTCTTGCAGTCGCACGGCACGCCCATCAACGAGTGGATCATGGAACAGCTGATTATGCTCGACGCGCTGAAGCGGGCGTCGGCGAAGCGCGTCACCGTTGTGGCCCCGTTCTACCCCTATGGCCGCCAAGACAAAAAGGGTCGTGGACGCGAACCCATCTCGGCTCGTCTGATGGCAGACCTTTTCAAGACGGCGGGCGCGAACCGCATCATGAGTATTGATATTCACGCGTCGCAGATTCAGGGTTTCTTTGACGGACCGTTTGACCACCTGTTCGGTATGCCTGTTTTGCTCGAACACTTTCGCGCTCAACTCGACCCCACCACGCTTACTGTGGTTTCACCCGACATGGGACGCGTGCGCGTGGCCGACGTGTGGAGCCAGAAACTCGGTGTCCCGCTCGCGATCATTCACAAGCGCCGCGACCCCAAGGTGCACAACGAGGTCACCGTTCACGAGATCGTCGGTGAGGTCAATGGTCGCGTCTGCTTGCTCGTTGACGACATGATCGACACCGGCCGCACAATCGTGAAGGCCGCTGAAGCCTTGAAGGCCAACGGCGCAATCGGAGTCGTTGTCGCAGCCACGCACGCGGTGTTCTCGAACCCGGCGAGCGAGATCTTGCAGAATCCTGCGATTGACTCGGTCGTGGTCACCGACACCCTGCCGATTCCCGACGAGAAGCGCTTCCCCACGCTCACTGTTTTGCCGATTGCACCACTGCTCGCACGCGCAATTCGCGAAGTCTTCGACGACGGTTCGGTCACGAACCTCTTCGACGGCGCCGCCTAGGCCCGGCCAAAAAACTAAACGCCGAGCTCGGCTCGAGTTGGCGGGTTGCAGCCGGCGCGTGAGCAGGTGATCGCGCCCACGCGAGCGGCCAGAGTGAGAACATCCGCCCACTGGTCTGGCGTCACTGTGGGCAAGCGACTGGTCGCGGCGTGGCCGAGTGCGTCGAGTTGTTGCAGGCCAAACAGCGTTGCCCCCAAGAACGAGTCACCGGCACCGACCGTGTCGACGAGCTCGATGGTGGGTGCCGCTACGTCGGTCACGCGACTGCCATCGAGGTACAGCGTTGCCCCGGCTGATCCGCGAGTGACAATCACCGCGCGACCCGACTGAGACCACGTCGTCGCCACCGATTCGACGTCATTGGGGGTGTAGAGCCACGCGATGTCTTCGTCACTGGCCTTGATGATGTGGGCGATGCCGACCTGGCGTTCAATGCGCGTGCGTTCCGCATCGCGTTCAAGACCAAGACCCGGGCGGATGTTCACGTCGATGACAAGCGTCGTCTCTCCGGCATCATGCAGACGCTGTGCCGTGCGCTCGATTGCCCCCGCGCCGGGTTCGATCACAAGTGCAACTGACCCCATCACGAAGGCTGCCGGGGGTGCCGCAACGAGGTCGGCAAGGTCGAGGTCGGTTAGTCCCCAATCGGCCGTGCCGTTGATGTAGAAGCTGTAGCTGGCCTTGCCGTGGTCGTCGAGCGTTGCAACGGCGAGGGTGGTCGGGTCAGTGGTTCTAATCAGGTGCGCCAGGTTAATTGACTCGGGAGCGAGCCAGTCGTGCAACTTCACGCCGAACGCGTCGACACTCATACGCGAGATGAAGGTGACGTCGACGCCCAAGCGTGCGAGTGCAATCGACACGTTTGCCGGTGCACCACCCGTCTTGGCGTCATACGACCCGTCGGGTTGTTGAATCAGGTCAATTAACGCTTCGCCGACGACAACGATGTGTTGAGACACGACCGTTCCTTCCCGTCCCGACGTGGGACCGTACGCAACTAGTGCGTGCTGGGCTCGGATTCAACCTCGCTGCGGTCACCCGACCAGAGCGTGTGGAACGTTCCGGCCATGTCGACGCGCTTGTAGGTGTGCGCACCGAAAAAGTCGCGCTGACCCTGAACCAGAGCTGCGGGGAGGCGCGGCGCGCGCAGCCCGTCGTAGTACGAGAGGGATGAGGCAAATGCGGGCACGGGGATTCCCGCGAGCGATGCTCCAGCGACAATGCTGCGCCACGCAGGAAGCGATGATGCGATTGCCGTGGTGAAATAGCCGTCAAAGAGAAGCGACAGAAGACCGGCGTTTTTGTCATACGCGTCGGCAATACGGTTCAAGAACTGTGCACGAATGATGCACCCGCCGCGCCAAATCTTCGATACGGCACCGAGGTTGATGTCCCATCCGTACTCTGTTGCACCCGCGCGAATGGCGTCGAAGCCCTGAGCGTACGCGATGATCTTGGACGCGTAGAGCGCGTTGCGAACCTGCTCGACAAGTTTTGTCTTGTCGTCTGATGCGAGGGGGACGGTCTCGCTCGGCAAGTTCGTTACCGCAGCGCGCTGAGCCACCTGCGACGACAACGAGCGTGCGAAAACTGCTTCGGCGATGCCGGATACGGGAACGCCGAGGTCGAGTGACGTCTGAACGGTCCAGACACCTGTTCCCTTCGAGCCAGCTTGGTCGAGCACGATGTCGACGAACGGCTTGCCGGTCTTCGCATCCACTTGGCGCAACACTTCCGCAGTGATTTCGATGAGGTACGACTCGAGCTCGCCCTTGTTCCATTCGGTGAAGATGTCGGCAATCTCGGCGGGCGAGAAGCCACCGGCTTGGCGCAAGATGTCAAAGGCCTCGGCGATGAGTTGCATGTCGGCGTATTCAATGCCGTTGTGAATCATCTTGACGAAGTGGCCGGCTCCATCGGTGCCAACGTGCGTAACGCACGGTTCGCCTTCGGCAATCGCTGCAATCGACGAGAGAATCGGGCCGAGCGTCTTGTACGACTCCGCGCTGCCGCCGGGCATGATGCTCGGGCCCTTGAGCGCACCCTCTTCACCGCCTGAAATGCCCGCGCCAACAAAGTGCACGCCCGATGCACTGACCGACTTTTCGCGGCGAATCGTGTCGGTGAAGAGGGCATTTCCGCCATCGACGATGATGTCGCCGGGCTCGAAACGCTCAGCCAGCTGGTTGATGACCGCGTCGGTACCGGCGCCCGCCTGAACCATGATGATGGCCGTGCGTGGCGTGGCGAGCGACGCCACGAATTCGTCGATTGTTTCACTCGCGATGAAGTTCGCTTCGGGATGCTCAGACACGAGAAGTCGCGTGCGCTCGGGGGAGCGGTTGAACACAGCGACGGTGTTGCCCTCGCGACTCGCCAGGTTGCGTGCGAGGTTCGACCCCATCACGGCGAGTCCGACAACTCCGATGTTTGCTTGTGCGTGTGACATGAACGTCGAGACTCCTTGCAAAGGTAACGGTGGGGAGGGAAAAATGCGCTCGCAGGGGGACCACATACTGGTTCGACCCGCAAGATAGCGTCGCAATGAAGATTACCGAATAGTTACGTTGCGGTTTGTCGCGGGCCGTGCTCACCGCTTTACTGCCGGTGCGATTTCCTGCTCACGAGACCGTGACGCTAAACTGACACACGAACTTCGGCGAGGGTAACCACGTTCGCGAAAGCGAGAAGGTTGACCGTAATCGACGCGGTGGATTGACACTTTTCTTTATGGTGTGTTTCCTCGTGCGATTCGCCGAGTACTCACAGACCACCGGGAATGCCCAATTCGGCTCCCACACATGAAAAGGAGCCATCATGGCTGAAGTCGACAACAAGGTGCCCGCCGCGGTACGCACCGAATTTGGTAAGGGTTTCGCTCGTCGCCTGCGCGCCGCCGGTCAGATTCCTGCCGTCATCTACGGTCACGGTTCCGACACGCGTCACGTGTCGCTCCCCGCACACCAGGTCGGGCTCTTGCTTCGCAAAAAGAACGCAGTGCTCGACCTGCAGATTGAAGGAAAGAGCCAGCTCGTTCTCGTCAAGGACGTTCAGAAAGACCCCGTGCACATGATTATCGAGCACATTGACCTCGTTGAGATCATCAAGGGCGAGACGGTCGTCGTTGAGGTCCCCGTTCACGTCGTAGGAACCGCACTTTCGGGCACGGTTGTCGAACTCGACATCAAGACCCTTAGCCTCCAGGCCGAGGCGATGCACATCCCCGAATATGTCGAGGTCGACATCGAGGGCGCGCTCCCCGGTTTCAAGGTGCACGTCGCTGACGTGAAGCTTCCGACCGGCGTGTTCGTCGTGGGTGAAACCGACGGACTCGTCGTTCACGTGCACACACCGCGCGGCGTTGACATGGGAGAAACCGCTGAAGAACTGCAGGCGGAGTTGGCGGATGACGCTGCCCACGCTGACCACAAAGAAGAACTGCACGCCGCTCAGCACGACGCTGAGAAGGCGGCTGCGGACGCCGACGCGGAGCTCTCGGGCGCCAAGGCAGAAGCTGAGAAGGACGCGGAGTAACCCTGTCCTCTGACAATGTGTGGCTCGTAGTCGGGCTCGGTAACCCCGGGCCCGACTACGCCGCTCACCGTCACAACGTGGGCCAGATGGCCCTGAGTGTTTTGGCCGACGACCTGTCGGCTTCTTTTGTTTCACACAAAGCCGGTGCCCAGGTAGCGACCGGGTTTACGTCGCCCGGTGGCGCCAAGTTGATTCTCGCTATGCCGAATTCCTACATGAATCTTTCGGGCAAAGCGACGGCAGCCCTGCTCAAGTTCTTCTCGCTCGAGCTCGATCGCTTGATCGTTGTCCATGACGAACTCGACATCGACTTCGACGACGTGCGTGTGAAGCTCGGCGGTGGTCACGGTGGTCACAACGGGCTGCGCGACATCATTGCCGCCACGGGATCAAACGAGTTCGCTCGCGTTCGCATCGGCATTGGCCGCCCTCCCGGCCGCCAAGACTCGGCCGACTTCGTTCTGAGCCCATTTTCACGGGCTGAACGGGATGCCCTGCCCAACGTTCTCGTCGACGCGAGCGACGCCACTCGCCTCATCGCGACCGACGGCGTGCCAGCGGCTCAACAGAAGTTCAACACAAAAATCTGATGACTCATGTGGGCAGTCCCGGCGCACGGCTTCACACCACGCTCCTAGACTGACCACGTGGTTTTTTCTGGGTTGACGCGCGCCCTCGTCGGCTCTGGTGCGCTCGAGAAGGCGCTCGTTGCGTCGGACCACGACGCGAACTTCTCGGTCACTCCGGGCCTCAATGCCCCGTTGCTTGTCGCTCTCTTGCGCCAGAGGGCGGCCGTAAGTCAGCCCGTTGCACTCTTGGCTGTCACAGCCACGAGTCGCGAGTCTGAGTCGCTGCAGAACGCTCTTGGCGCGCTGGAGCCCGGCGCCCTCATTCTGGAGTTTCCCGCATGGGAAACCCTGCCCCACGAGCGACTGAGTCCGAGCGCCGAAATCACGGGTCGTCGATTCGACACATTGCGCCGCGTCGCCGCGTGGGACGGCAAACAACCGCTGATTGTTCTCGCGTCGGTGCGGGCACTGCTTCAGCCCATCGCGAGCAACCTGCTTGAGGTCGAGCCGATCACCCTCGTGGCCGCGTCGCGAGGTAACGATCTCGACGACCTCGCGCGACGACTCGTGCACCTCGCCTACACACGTGTTGACATCGTCACGCGCCGAGGCGAGTTTGCCGTGCGCGGTGGAATCCTGGACGTCTTCTCGCCCGTGGCCGAGCATCCGGTGCGGTTGGACTTTTTCGGCGATGAACTGGAAACCATGCGGTGGTTCTCGGTGGCCGATCAACGCTCGCTCGACGGCGATGTGGAGCGGGTCATCCTGCCGCCGTCTCGAGAGTTGTTGCTCACAGATTCAGTGCGTCAGCGGGCACGCGAGATGGAACATGAGTTTCCGGCGATGACCGGAATGCTCAGCAAGATTGGCGAGGGCATCGCCGTCGAGGGCATGGAGTCGCTGACACCGGCGCTTGTCGACAAACTGGTGCCGCTGACGGAGTACCTGCCACCCGCGACCGCAATCGCCGTGGTCTCTCCGGAACGCGTAGCGACGCGAGCCGTCAATTTGGGTGAAACGAATCGGGAGTTTCTTGACGCCGCGTGGAACGCCGCCTCGGTGGGTGCGACAGCGCCGATTGATCTCTCGGCCGGTGACTTCTTGACGATGACTCAGATTCGTGCCGACTTTGCTCACGGCCCGTGGTGGACGCTGAGCCCGTTCAACAGTGGCGATGACGACGACATTCGCGTTGCCGGCGATTCCGTTCCGAGCTTTGCGGGCAACGTCGACGGTGCCATTGAGCATGTGGGAAAAAAATTGCGCGACGGTTGGTCGGTTGTCATCGCGGCTGCCGGACACGGTCTCGTCGAACGCGCGCAGCAAATGCTCGCCGAGCACACACTGGCCGGTCGAATTGTGGATGCCCTACCGGACCGCCTCGAACAGGGCGTCGCCTATCTGGTGCAGGCCAACCTCGAGCACGGCTTCGAAATCGCGGATTCCTCGCTCGCACTGTTGACTGAAAGCGAGTTCTACGGGCGGTCGGCGACATACGACAATCGCGGCACGAAACGTCTCGCTGGCAAGCGAAGCAAGAACGTCGTCGACCCGTTGCAACTTGAAGCCGGCGACATCGTCGTTCACGAGACGCACGGAATCGGTCGCTTTCTCGAGCTCGTCTCGCGAGAGGTTCCCAACAGCACGAACCGAAACGCGCCACGCACCTCGCGCGAATATCTGGTCATCGAATACGCGCCGAGTAAGCGCGGGTTCCCCGGTGACAAGTTGTATGTGCCCACTGATCAACTCGATCAGCTCACTCGGTATGTCGGCGGCGAAGAACCTGCGCTGTCAAAGATGGGCGGGAGCGACTGGTCGCAGGCGAAGTCGAAGGCGCGCCGCGCGGTGCGCGACATCGCCGTCGAACTCGTCAAGTTGTATTCGGCACGCATGGCAAGCAAGGGTCATTCATTCGGCCCGGATAGTCCGTGGCAGCGTGAGCTCGAGGAGGCTTTTCCGTTTGTCGAGACTCCTGACCAACTGACGACAATTGATGAGGTCAAGGCAGACATGGAGCGGGCCATCCCGATGGATCGTCTCATCTCAGGTGACGTTGGTTTCGGCAAAACCGAGGTTGCCGTGCGCGCCGCGTTCAAGGCAATTCAAGACGGCAAGCAGGTTGCCATGCTCGTGCCAACGACGCTCCTCGTTCGCCAGCACGCCGAGACGTTCAACGAACGATTCGCCGGGTTCCCCGTTCACCTGCGTGCTCTGAGTCGGTTTCAAAGCGACAAAGAAGCCCGCGAAACGTTGGCCGGTCTCGCCGACGGCACGATTGACATGGTCATTGGCACGCACCGCCTGCTCAGCGACAATGTTCGATTCAAAGACCTAGGTCTCGTCATCATCGACGAAGAGCAGCGCTTTGGTGTTGAGCACAAGGATGCCCTGAAGAAACTCAAGACAAACGTCGACATACTCGCGATGAGCGCCACGCCGATTCCGCGCACGCTCGAAATGGCGGTCACGGGTATTCGCGAAATGTCGACGTTGGCGACGCCTCCAGAAGACCGGCATCCGATTCTCACGTTTGTGGGCCCGTATTCCGAGAGACAAGTCGCGGCTGCCATTCGTCGTGAGTTGCTTCGCGAAGGGCAGATTTTCTTTGTACACAACCGGGTTGCCAGCATCAACCGGGTTGCCGCGCAACTTGCCGAACTCGTTCCCGAGGCGCGCATCGCGATCGCACACGGTCAACTGAGCGAGAACCAACTTGAACAGGTCATCGTCGACTTTTGGGAGCGCAAGTTCGACGTGCTCGTTTCGACGACCATCATCGAAACCGGTCTCGACATTGCCAACGCAAACACGCTCATTGTGGATCGCGCCGACAAGTTCGGCCTGAGCCAGCTGCACCAGTTGCGCGGTCGTGTGGGTCGTGGTCGCGAGCGCGCCTACGCGTACCTTCTCTATGACGAAGAGAAGCCACTGAGCGAACTCGCGCACGACCGTCTGGCAGCGCTCGCGGCGAACAATGAACTGGGGTCGGGCATCCAGATCGCGCTCAAAGACCTCGAGATTCGTGGTGCGGGCAATTTGCTCGGCGGCGAACAGTCGGGTCACATCGCCGGAGTCGGGTTCGACCTGTACCTGCGCATGATCGGCGAAGCAGTCTCCGTCTTTCGCGGAGACGTCGCCGAGGGGCAAACCGAGCTGCGACTTGAAATTCCGGTGGATGCGCGAATCCCCGAGGACTACCTCGACTCCGAGCGCCTGCGACTCGAGGCGTACCAGAAGCTTTCGATTGCGAGCTCGCCCACCGCGCCCGACGGGCAAATCGACTTGGTTCTCGACGAGCTCACGGACCGGTACGGCGAGCCACCCCTTCCCGTGCTCACGCTGTCACGCGTATCGCGGTTGCGTCGTCGTGCTCACGCCGCCTCGCTGGGTGAGGTTGTCGTCATCGGACCGAACCTGCGACTCACACCGGTTGACTTACCCGACTCTGTTCAGGTGAGACTCGCTCGAATGTATCCCGGCGCCAAGTACGCGCCCGCCGCTCGCGTGGTGACGATTCCAGTGCCCGACATGACAAGCCCCAGTGCCCCCGACCTCGTTACCTGGGTTGACGACGCGCTGACCGCACTCTTCCCGTCAACTGCGCCGGGCAATTCTGATCGCGTCGCGTAGTTGTGTAGATTGGAAAAAAATATATTCCAAACTGTAGACTCAATGTTCAACACGTGCTCGGTGCAAAAAATCACTCGTTCTGAAATCAAGAAGGAAAAAATGAAACCGTTCACCAAAGGCGTGCTCGCCACTGGCGCAGCACTAGCTCTTTTCGCGGGTTCAGCCCCCGCCAACGCATATGTCATCACGGAAACCAGTTGGAACACGGTCGGACTCAAAGAAGTTGTTCGCGAGATTGGCCAGTATTCGTGGTCGATCGACGGTCTCGGAACAGTTGAAGGCACCGGTGATATTCAGGTCAACAAGCCCGCTGGCGCAACGGTCCACAAGGCGTACTTTATGGCCGCACAGGTTCGTGATTCTTCCAAACCCACTCTTGGTTCGCCTTCGGCTGTATTGCTGAACTCTCAGGCGGTCACGTTTGATCTCGAGTCGGTTGATGGCGGCTGGGGAACAGAGTTCAACAACTACTTCGCTGACGTCACATCACTCGTGCAATCGACGCTCGATGGCGCTTCTGTCGGCGTGTCGAACATTGCCGTTGATGAGGGCGGGCTCGAGATTGAGGGTACTGCGCTGGCCATCATTTGGAACGACTCGTCGGTCGACGTCGCGTCCATCGTCTTTGCCTTCGGAAACTCCGACCCGGCAGGTGACAACTTCAGCCTGTACTTCCCTGCACTGACCACTCCACAGCTGGAAGATCTTCAAATGTCCGTTGGAGACACATATAGCTATCAGTTGAATGACGAAACGTACGACTCGGTCGACACGCAAACGTCAACCATCACGGTCAACGGAAGCATGTTGTCCGACGTAACGGGCGGGTTCGACGATTGTTTTGCCATCGCTGGCGATCCGCCCGTCAGCCAGGCCGTTGACCCCTCGGTTCACTGGTCATGTGATGACGATGGATTGTTTACCATCGGTGGCGTTGGGGACTCTTCCGCCAACCCGACGATTCCCACGTCCGGTGTTTTGGGCGACAACCCGGATGACGAGCTTTACTCAGTCTCGCCGTTCGTTTCGGTGGGATCAACCCAAATTGAGGTCCAAACACGGAATGCGTCGAACGATGACAACGTCTTCTTCGTTGGGTTCAACCTCAAGCGCGTCGCCTTGACCGACGCACCGACGCTCGCCAACACGGGCATCGACGGCTCGGTTACGGGAACTGCCGGCGCAATCGCCGTGCTCGCTGCTCTCGTGGGTGCCGTTGCTTTGACGGCCCGTCGCCGTCGCGCGTAGGGCTTGAATTACCGAAAGTGGGCTCGGCCGAAAGGCCGGGCCCACTTTCGTCGATATGCGGGTGACCCAGTTAGCGGCTTCGCCGAGCGAGCCGAGCGCGCCACGCAACGAGAACGCCACCAATAACGATTGACACTGCCGAACCGGCGAGCACACCGAGCACGCCTTGATCTTGCAACGCCGGGTCGTCGGCGAATGCGAGCTGATTCATCAAGAGTGAGACAGTGAAGCCGATTCCCGCCACGGCCGAGACGGTGACGAGGTCTGCTCCGCGAACGCCGGCACTGGCCCCCATCTTGCGAGCGACGCGGCCGAACGCCCACCCGGCCAGTGTGATGCCGACGATCTTTCCGACGGGCAGAGCGATGGCAATCGCGAAGAACACTGGCCCCAGAGCGCTCACGCCGGCACTCGGCAGAATCACGAGCGACGAAGCGAAAGCAAACAACGGCAATACGGCGGCGTTCACCGTCGGCAACAGCGCGTGGGCTGCTTTTTCGGCGAGCCTCGGCCGCAACACGAGTCCCAGAGCGACGCCGGCGATAGTCGCGTGGATGCCCGACGACACCATTGCGCTCCACGCGCTCAACGCGAGCACGATGAGTGCGAAGGTGCGCAGGGCACGCGTCGACGGGCGGGTTGCGCGTAGGCATCCCACCCCCATGAATATCGCAACAGACCCGATAGCGGCAACGAGTGCGATGGGGTCGAATCCCTTCGCGAACAGCACCGCAATGAGCAGAATCGCAATGAGATCGTCGATGACGGCAAGGGCGAGCAGAAACACGCGAATGCTGGCGGGCAATCCGCGGCCGACCAGTGCAATAAGGCCGAGTGCGAAAGCGATGTCGGTGGCGACGGGAATTGGCCAGCCCCGTGCAAATTCTGGCCCGGCGATCAACAAGTAGACGGTTGCCGGAACAGCCACGCCCGCGACCGCTCCGACGGCTGGGGCGAGGGCGCGACTGAACGTGTTGAGCTCGCCCCGAGTGAGTTCGTGCCTCAGTTCCACAGCGATGATGAAGAAGAAAATTGCCAGCAGTCCGTCGGTGATCCAGTGCTCAACGCTGAGATCGAAGGTGGTGCCTGGAATCACGATGTGCTGGTTCATCAGCGCAATCAGTCCCGGCCCGGCAACGGAGTTGGCCAACGCGAGACCGAGTATGGCCGCGCCAAGAAGCGAAATCGCTGAATAACGTTCCGAGCGAAACACCGTTGCCAGTGATCGGCGTTTGCGCGCGGCAGGTTCAGTCATGACTTCAGCCTAGTTTCGCGTGTCGATCAAGAAACGCGTACACCTCGGTGTCATCGACGCCCGGAAACTGACCGGACGGCAGGGGGGACAAGACATGCGAGTGCATGCGCGCGCTCGGCCACGCCTTCCCAGCCCAACGGGCGGCGAGGTCGCTCGACGGTTGTTTGCAACATCCCTCATGAGGACACGTTGAGACCTGACGGTTTTGCGTGTCACGACCCCGAAACCACTTTGCCTCGTTGAATGACACTCCGACGCTGATTGAGAATTCTTCTGACGTGGATGTTCCGGTTTGGGTCGAGTCGAAGAATGTGCCCGCGGGTGTGTCGGTGTACTGGTAGAACTCCGTCGTGCGGTTCGTGCGATCGAATGCCATGCGCGCGGCCCATTTGCGACAGACAATCTGGCCCTCGATGGCTCCGTTCGCATCCATCGGAATTTGGAGCCCGTCGTTTGCGTATCCGCGAAAGACCCCACCGTCATCATTGACGCGCAAGAGATGAGAGCGAAGGTCGAGATGGTGCGTCGCAAGATTGGTGAATCGTAGGGCCGCGGCCTCGTGAGTAACGCCGAACGCATCACGAAAGTCTTCGATTGCGATGTTTCGTTCTTTCTTGGCGGCCTGCAGAAAAGCGATGGATCGCGTGCGCGGCATCAGACACGCGGCCGCGAAGTAGTTGATCTCGAGGCGTTGCTTCAAGAAGTCGGCGTAGTCAATTGGCTTCTTGTGTCCGAGCACCCGGTGAGCCACCGCTTGCAACGCCATTGCCCGCAAGCCGTGGCCCCCCGGAATCGATGCCGGCGGCAGGTAGATGCGTCCGTTCTCGAGGTCGGTCACACTGCGGGCGGAGTGGGGCAGATCATCCACGTAAATCAAGGTGAAGCCGAGTGACGCCGCAATGTCGGCGACGGTTCGGTGCATGAGCGCGCCGGTTTCGTGCCCAGCGGCCTTGACCATTTCTTCGGCAACCTGATCAATTTCAGGCAGGTAGTTGCCCTTCTCTTGCATGAGTAGCTGCAATTGAGTGTTTGCTCGTCGCGCTTCCTCCGGCGTGGCCGCGGAGTTGCGCTCGCGCCGTTCCATCTCGCGATAGAGGCCGACGATGGCTTCCAACGCTTCGGTCGGTAGCGTTTTGGATGCGCGCACCGACGAGAGACCGAGCTTTGCGTAGAGCGGGCTCGCCATGATGCGGTTGAGTTCAATCTCGAGCTCAGATCGGCGGTCGGGCGCCTCCTCACTGAGCAGGTCGGTGACGGCCACACCAAAGGTGGAAGCCAGCGCGGTGAGCGCGGTGAGCTTCGGTTCGCGCTTCCCCGTTTCGACGAGGGACAGCTGGCTGGCGGCAATCCCGGTCGCGTCGCTGACCTGGTCAAGTGTCAAGCCGGCGAGAGCCCGAAAATGACGGATGCGTTTGCCCAAGAGCAAGAGTTGAGACGGCATATTTTGACTATACGGAAAGATTCACGAATCTTTCTACTCACAGGCCTCAAAAATAGTGGATTACGTTGCATTTTCTGAAAGACAATCGATTATTCGCTTCCGAATCCA
>JBIISS010000123.1:0-4211 GCA_044340895.1 Microbacteriaceae bacterium | reverse complement strand
CCGATGTTTGTCAGAGCTGGCTCGATGAGCACGGCCGCGACATCGCGGTTGGCGAGCTCGCGTTCGAGCATTTCAAGGTCGTTGAACTCCGCAACCCGGCTGGTTTCGGTCACATCAACGGGTGACCCGACGTTACCCGGGCGACTCATGCCGTGACCATCCGGCCCGACAACAATCAGAGACTCGTCGACCGAACCGTGATAGCAGTATGAGTGAAAGAGGATTTTCGGGCGTTCGGTGAGGGCGCGCACCAACCTAATCGCCCAGCGGTTTGCATCGGTCGCGGTAAGCGAAAAGCTCCACCGGTCCATGCCGAAGCGACGAGTGAGCTCGGCGCCGACCCATTCGGCGTCTTCTGTGGGGAGCATCATGGTGAGCCCGCCTTGGTCGCTCACTCGGCGAGAGATCGCTTCGACCACCGCTGGTGCGGAGTGACCGGCCATCGACCCGGTGTCGCCGAGTGCGAAGTCAATGTACTCGTTGCCGTCGATGTCCCAAATGCGGTTGCCGCGTGCGCGGTCGACGTAGATCGGAAAGCCACCCGCCTTCTTGTTCATCCAGGTCATGGGCACTCGACCGAAAAGGTGATCGGCTCGGCCGTAGGCCGCCTGAGACTTGGGGTGAGTGAGGACAAACTCTGCTTGCTCGCGGTCATTCAGTTGCGCTAAACGCTGACGGTCAATCATGATTCTGACAATACGGGGATAGGTGGTCATCGGGGAATGCGCCATTCCGGTAGCGTGACCACGAACGGGGGTTTTGATCGTGTGGCACGAGGATGTTCTGGGGCAGGGTTTCCAAGCGCGCGAGCTGAAGCTCGGGACCGACGCCGAAGGTGACGTCATCGCGACGCTCGTCAAGGCTCCAGCCCCGACGTTCAACAAAGGCATGCGCTCGTGGTTTCGCGCGAAACCTGTGGCGGCCAACACTGATGTGCTTTATGTGCACGGATGGTCGGACTACTTCTTTCAGGACCACCTCGCGACCTTCTGGCACAACGAAGGCGCTCACTTTTTTGCACTCGACCTGCGCAAGTACGGCCGCAGTCTGCGCGAGGGACAGACGCCCGGCTACGTCGACAACCTTGAGACATACTTTGAAGACATCGATGCGGCCATCGCCGCGATGGGTCCGCGCCGTGGGCGCCGATTGGTCTTGATGGGGCACTCCACCGGCGGACTCACCCTGAGCCTGTGGGCAGCGATGCACCCGAAGCGATTTGATGTGCTGATTCTCAATAGTCCGTGGCTGGAGTATCAACTCTCGGGCACCGCTCGCACTGCCATCAAGCCGGCACTCGATGTCACGGCGCGATTCGATCCCAAGCGACCGATGCCGAACATCGATTTTGGCTTTTACACGCGAACCGTCTCGAGCGAGTTTGATGGCGAGTGGGACGTCAATCTCCACTGGCGGCCGCTACGGGGGTTTCCCGTGCGAACCGGGTGGCTCAAAGCCGTGCTCGCGGGGCACGCTCGAGTCGCTTCGGGGTTGAGTATCGAAGCGCCGACGCTCGTGATGCTCTCGACGCGGAGCATCCTCTCGCCTCGATGGTCGCCTGACATGGCTCGGGCAGACGTGGCCATCGACGTGAACATCGTTGCTCGACGCGCGATCAACCTGGGCAACAATGTCACGATCCGTCGGATTGATGACGCCATGCACGACGTTTTCTTATCGACAAACGATGCCCGGGCAAAAGCGTTTGCCGCACTTCGCTCGTGGCTCCGGGGTAATTTGTAGCGCTCACCTCTAGGCTCGTTTCATGACTGGGTTTCACGATGACGCCGTTCTTGTTGACACTCACTTCGGCACGGTGCGTGGTTCGCATGACGGCGAAACCCTTCGCTGGCTCGGAATTCCATTCGCCGCGGATCCCATCGGCAAACTTCGGTTTCGCGCCCCTCAACCACCGTCGTCATGGACGGGCGTTCGCGACGCACTCGAGTATGGAAACATTGCGCCACAGGTGCCGACAAAGCTCATTCCGATTCCACCGGGCGTCAAGATTGCCGAGGATTGTCTCAATCTCAACGTCTGGGCGCCAACGGCCGACGAGACCGCCCAGGCTGGCAAGCGCCCCGTCATGGTCTGGGTTCACGGCGGTGCCTATTTCGTCGGCTTCTCGGCGCAGAAGATGTACAACGCGCGAAACCTGTGCGAAACCAGTGGCGCACTCATCGTGACGATCAACTACCGTCTCGGTGCGCTGGGCTTTCTCGACTTCTCGTTGTTTGGTGATGCCGAACACCAGTTTGATACCAACCTCGGTCTTCGCGACATCGTCGCGGCACTGAACTGGGTGCGAGACAACATCGCCGCCTTTGGCGGTGACCCCGACGACGTCACCCTGTTCGGCGAATCGGCCGGCGGAGGTTGTGTCACCGCGTTGATGACGTCGCCGCACGCCACCGGGCTGTTTCACAAAGCGATTGCGCAGAGCTCACCCGTCACGAGCGTATACGGCACCGAGCGCGCTACATCCATCGCGAGAATGTACCTCTCGCTCATTGGCGTTGACCCGAGCGAGGCGAAGACAAAGCTTCGATCGATGGATGCGCATGACCTCGCAGCTCCGACTCTCAAGCTCCTCAACGAGGTGGCGACAACCTCACCGGGGGCCGTCGCATTCGCGCCCGTCATCGACGGTGACGTTCTGCCGGAGGCGCCGATCGATGTTTTTCGCGAGGGGCGCGAGATGCGCATCCCGCTGATTATTGGCACGAACCACGACGAGACGTCGCTGTTCAAGTTGATGAAATCGCCGCTGATGCCGATGCACGAGTCGACGGTGCAGGAGATGTTTGATCAGGTGCTCGCCGAGAAGCCCGAACTCGCCCACATCGAGGGAGACATCACGCGCGCGTATCCCGATTATCCGAAGCAAAAGGGGGCGATGGAGATTTCGCGGGATGCGGGTTTCCGAATGCCGTCGATCTGGGCCGCCGAGGCGCACTCGCGCGTGGCGCCCACGTGGATGTATCGCTTCGACCAGGCGCCACCGCTATTGCGATTTTTGGGCATTGGGGCGAGCCACGCCGCTGAATTGCCCTACGTGTTTGGAACGCTGCCAGAGAAGGTGCGCGCGGTCGACATTGGTTTTCGTTTTGGTGGACTCAAAGAAGCCCATGCGGTGTCTGAACGCGTGCAGGCGCACTGGTCGGCGTTCGCGCAAACCGGTGATCCGCAAACGGCGACGTTGCCGTGGCCGCGCTATGACGAATCGACGCGCACGACGCTCGTCATCGACGCGCACGACAAAGTCGAAAACGACCCCGATGCCGAGGTTCGAAAAGCGTGGGGTGAAGAGCCGATTGGCTTCAGCTAGTTGATGACGAGGTATCTAGCGGAAGTTAACGAACTGCAGGGAGACGCCGTAGTCGCCGGCCTTGAGCATGGCCATCGTGGCTTGCAGGTCATCCCGACTCTTCGAACTCACGCGGACTTCGTCGCCCTGAATCTGAGCGTGAACAGACTTCGGGCCCTCGTCGCGAATCGCCTTGGTGATTTTCTTCGCGGATTCCTGGTCGATGCCCTGCTTGAGATTCGCTTCGATGCGGAATTCTTTACCGCTCGCAAAAGGTTCGCCGGCATCCAGGCTGCGAAGCGAGATGCCTCGTTTGATGAGTTTGGCCTCAAACACCTCCAGCACGGCTTTCACGCGCTCTTCGGCGCTCGCCTTCAGGAGAATCTTCTCGCCACTCCATTCGATAGACGCTCCGACCCCCTTGAAGTCGTAGCGCGTCTCAATCTCTTTCGACGCCTGATTGAGGGCGTTATCCGCCTCCATCTTGTCGACTTTGCTTACAACGTCAAACGATGAATCTGCCATGTGGACAGAATAGAGGGTCATGACTTCTCGCCGTGTTCGACAGCGCCGAGCCCTCGCCCTCGGCGTAGGGCTGATTGTCGTGGTTCTGATTCTGGTCTCCTGCTCGAACGCGATGTTTGGACAAGGAGCGAGCGGACCATTTCCGAAAGCTGCGCCTCTCCCCACGTGGGCTGAGGGGGTGGATGCGCAGAACGCGACGTCGCTTTCCATCGCGACACTCGCAAGCCCCGAGTGGGTTGCACGTAACGCGCAGAAGACGGGTATCCCCGAGCGCGCGCTCGCCGCTTACGCCGGTGGCGCATTGCGCCTTTCTGTTACCAATCCCGAATGCGGACTCACGTGGAACACGCTCGCGGGCATCGGATGGGTCGAGTCCCAT
>JBIISS010000122.1:0-4256 GCA_044340895.1 Microbacteriaceae bacterium | reverse complement strand
AGCTAAACCGCACCCTCGTCGACGCAACAAACGTCTCGGGGCCCTGTGTCACGTCAAGCTCGATGGCGTAGCTCTCAACGTGAAGAAGCTCCGCGCGCTCTCGGGCTTCGTGTCGCGTGAGGTTGTTTGTTGACACTGGTGGACTCCTTATTCTCCACGCTCAGCCTAACCGCCCTAAAATCGCGGTATGCGAATCCATGTGGCGACCGATCATGCCGGTCTTGAGTTCAGTCAACACCTGCAAGACCACCTTCGCGCAGCTGGGCACGAGGTCGTCGATCATGGTCCGCAAGAATACGACGCGCTCGACGATTACCCCGCCTTCTGCATCAACGCTGCTCTCGCAACCGCGCGCGACCAAGCAGCCGGGGTAGATGCGCTCGGCATCGTTTTCGGAGGCTCGGGCAATGGCGAGCAGATGGCGGCGAACAAGGTTGAGGGCATCCGTGCCGCACTTGTCTGGAGTATTGCCACGGCTGAACTCGCACGCCAGCACAATGACGCCAACGTTATCTCCATTGGTGCTCGTCAACACACAGTCGATGAAGCCGTCGCATTTGTAGACGCATTTATCGCCGAACCGTTCTCGAACGATGAGCGTCACGTTCGCCGCATCAGGCAATTGAGCGAGTACGAGACGACGGGCGACATCGCCGGAAAAGCCGTCGACAACTAAGTGCCTGAGGGTCACTCCGTTCATCGCATCGCTCGACAGTTCCGGGCGAACTTCCTCGACGTGCCTGTGCAGGCATCCTCACCTCAAGGACGATTCACCGACGGTGCGGCCGTTTTGTCGGGACAACGCATGGTCGACGTCTTCGCCGTCGGCAAACAGATGTTCGCGCAATTCGAGCGAGGTGACTGGTTGCGGGTTCATCTCGGAATCTATGGGGCGTGGGATTTCGCGGGCGACATCAAAATGGATGCGACAATCTCGAGCGCGAACGGGCGCATGGGTCAGACCAACCAGCGCGGGACCGTGCTCGACACCGCCGGCGAAAACTCTGTCACTTCAATCGGGGCACCGCGGTTAGCCAGAATGCGCATGTCCGAGCAAAGCAAGCTCACAGACGCAGACGAGGCGTTCCCTCCAGAGCCGGTTGGTGCCGTTCGCTTGAGACTTTTGACGACTTCCGTGTGTGCCGATCTGCGTGGTCCGACGGCGTGTGAGATTCTGACTGACGCCGAAGTAGACGCGGTCATCACCAAACTCGGCCCCGACCCGCAACACGATTCATCCGATGGCGCTCGAGACAAGTTCGTGATGGCGGTGCGCAAACGCAGCGTTCCCGTCGGGCAATTGCTGATGGATCAGTCGGTCGTCGCCGGTATCGGCAACGTTTATCGAGCTGAAATGCTGTTTCGTGCGCGAATCGACCCGCACCGTGCGGGCAACACCATCACTCTCGATGAAGCCCAGGCACTTTGGGTCGACTGGATTTCCCTGCTCGCGGTGGGCATCGACACGGGTCAGATGATGACGATGGACAACCTCAGCGCGACACAGTGGAAAGCGGCGATGGCAAGTCGAGATCACCGGCACTGGGTTTACAAGCGCGAAGGCCTCCCGTGTCGCGTGTGTGGCACGAATATCGCGCTCGCCGAGATGCAAAACCGCAAGTTGTACTGGTGCCCCTCGTGCCAAACTTGAGCCATGTCGCTGACGATTGCCAATGCCCGAATTCCTGGTGACCGAGGGCTGATCGGCAGCATCGTCAACATTCACATAGATGACTCGGGTGTTATTGAGGACATCGAGTTTGTCGGAGGCACGACGGCCATTCAGTTGCGTGACACGGAGTCGGATGTCATCGACGCGGGTGGGCGATACGTCATTCCTGGACTTTGGGACGCTCACACGCACTTCACCAACTGGGCATTGACACTCGGCCAAGTCAACGTCGAGCACATCGGGTCGACCGCTCAAATGGCTGACTTCGTTGGCCAATGGATGCGCGACAACGAGTGCGACATGGTCGGTCGGGATTTTCGTCCGAGCCAGTGGGAGGTACGCCCGCACTTCTCGATTCTTGATGCGGTGACGGGTGATCGTGCGGTCGCGCTCATCTCTGCCGACCGGCATAGCGTGTGGTTGAACACCGCAGGTCTAAAGAAATACGGACACTCGGGGCATCCGACCGGGTATCTCGTTGAACATGATGCGTTTGGCGTAGAGATCCAGATTCACGATGTTGATACGGCGCTCGGCGATGCGGCCGTGCTCGAAGCGTCAAAGCAAGCAGCCCAGCGCGGAGTCGTCGGCATTGTTGACCTCGAGTTTGGGGCGTGGACCCCCGACCAGTGGCGCCGACGAATCAGCAACGGCAACGATTACCTGCGTGTTGAGGGCTGCTTCTACACGCCCGATCTCGATCGGGCCATTGAGGCCGGGTTGCGCACGGGTGACGTCATTGCGTCAACAGGAGGTCTGCTTCGGTTCGGCCGCCACAAGATCATCACCGACGGTGCGATGGGGTCACGCACTGCGTATTGCCACCACCCGTACCCGGGCATGACTGGGCCAGACGCGTATGGCGTGTTGAACATCCCGTTGAACGAGCTCGTCACGGTCATGGCCAAGACATGGGCAGCCGGCATCGAAATGGCCGTGCATGCGATTGGTGATCACGCCAACGAAATCGTGCTGGATGCCTTTGCCGCAACGAAAGCGAAGGGCACTGTCGAGCACGCGCAACAGCTGACCGCAGAAGACGCCGTTCGACTCGCAAAGTCGGGGGTGATTGCGAGCATGCAACCCGAGCACGCGATGGATGATCGGGATGGCGCCGAGGAACTCTGGGCAGGGCATCACGACTTCACGTTCGCCCACCGCACCATTCTCGACAACGGCGGCACGCTCCAATTCGGTTCCGACGCACCCGTGGCGCCACTCGAGCCGTGGTTTGCGATTGCCTCGGCCGTGCATCGTTCGCGCGATGGGCGAGAGGCCTGGCATCCCGAACAGCGCATTAGTGCTCAGGAAGCGCTTGATGCCTCAACGAGAACTCGGGTGGCTGTTGGCGAGGTCGCCGACCTCGTGCTCATCGAAGCCGACCCGCTCGATGCCGATGTTGAGACGCTGCGCGACATGAAGGTTGCGGCCACGTTCATCGCCGGGCGCGCGACGTTCAACTCCCTCTAAGCGCGGCGACGGATGCGCAAAAGCGCCAAGGCGACGAGCATCATGGACACGGCTGCGAGAGCTGCCCATCCGTAATTCGAACTTGTTCCTGTGTCGGGCAACGCCGTCGCGCACTGGTCAGCGAAGGAGTCAAATCGAAGAACGGAACCGCTGGTCTGCGCAACCCAGACTCGATCGAGGGAGTCGACTTCGACGCCCTCTGATGTGGCGAGTTCGATGTCATCACTCGTAATGCTTGCGATTGGTGCTGAGTTGAGCGTTGAGTCTGGCGAAAACTTGTTGACGTTGATGGGCGCCGGGTAGCCACCGTAGTTCGTCACGATGAGGTTGTCGTTGCAGTCGGCGGCAACGTAATCAGTGAAGTTGGAAAGTGAAGCGAGGCTGTCGATTCGTTTCGTTTCGGGGATGTTCAGACCTGGTGCGGCCGACGTGTTGCCCTGGCCTTCGATTTGGTCGAGAGGGAGCCACGACACCATTCCACTGCCGTCAACGATGCCGTGATTGTTCGAAACAACGAGCTGGTCTCCGACCACGACACCTGAGGTTGGAAAACTCAACCCGGTTGAACTCTGAACAAACATGTAGATCTGGTTGTTCGTCATGTCGAAAACCCAGATTTCGTCGCGGTCATACGCGAAGGCGAACATGTAGCTGTTGTGGAACAGCACGTCGAGTACGGTGCCGTCGATCTCGAATGTGGTGTTTGATGCGACGATGACATTGTTGCCAGTCACGTTGAGCACGTCCGATGCGAGGAATGAATAAACGACGCCTCCTTCACCGCTCGTCACGAACATGCGTCCATCTGGAGCGAATGCGAGTCCCTTGGCGGAAACACCGAGCAAGGATGCGTCATTGAGTTGAAACACCGCGACAGGCTCTGTTGTCTCTGTGGCGTCGAGTGGGTAAGCCAAGACGGTGCTGTGAATTGGGTCCGTCACATAGAGGCGACCGTCGGGGCCCTCCTCCACGTCCCAGGGGCCAGCGCCAGCGGGGAGCGCAAGGCTGAGATCCGCGGCTGGGTTAGTTCCGGCAAGCGCAGGTTGTGCGCCCAAAACTAAAGCTGCGACCGCGAGAGTGGCGGCGACCATTCGCGAAAAACGGGAAGCCAATG
>JBIISS010000121.1:0-4272 GCA_044340895.1 Microbacteriaceae bacterium | reverse complement strand
ATGATGTGGAGCGGCACGTGGATGTTGTTTCGAATCCAGTCGAATTCCAGTTGTACCGTCGACGGCTCGTCGATGGAGACGTGCACAGCTTCGAGGCTGTCGTGCTTAATGGCGATCGCAAAGTCGAGGGCCTTGAGCACGGGTTTTTGCATCTTGCCGACGAGAACAATGGCATGGTCACTTGTCTTGTCGAACTCAACGTCCGAGTCGACAGCAACTTCGGCTGCCACATCACGGTAATAACGGTTAACACCGATCATCAAAAAATACAAAATCGGCATCGCGATGAACACCAGATAGGCACCGTGCGTGAATTTGGTGACGGTGACGACAATTAACACCGTGCCGGTAAAGATTGCGCCCACGAAGTTGATGGTCAAGCTTCGGCGGATGGCACCGGGGTTTTCCGGTTTGGTCTTGAGCAATCGAAGCCAGTGGCGC
Source organism: Microbacteriaceae bacterium (assembly GCA_044340895.1). GTDB lineage: Bacteria > Actinomycetota > Actinomycetes > Actinomycetales > Microbacteriaceae > RFQD01. The sequence goes on along the minus strand of JBIISS010000121.1, from coordinate 3,831 downwards.
ACCATGCCGCTCTGCCCCAGCGTGAACGACGTGAATACTCCCAGAATGTAGAGCTGAATCAACTGATTCAAGTTCGCCTGGAAGACCGCAAGAATCCCGATAGCCACGAGTCCCAGTGCGATAACACCATTTGAGTAGATGAGTCGGTCCCCGCGCGTTTCGAGCGCTTTGGGTGCGTAGCCGTCATGTGCGAGCACGGAACCAAGCAGGGGGAATCCGTTGAACGCGGTGTTCGCCGCGAGCAACAAAACGAGTGCTGTCGACGCCTGCACCACAAAGAACATGAAAGACCCTGGACCGAACGTTGCCCCCGCGACTTGTGCCATGAGGCTGAGTTGCGGCGTTGTCTCGCAGTTCGCAAATCCGATGAGGTCACACGCGTCTTCCGCGTAGCGCACGCCAGAAATGACCGCGAGCGTGATCAACCCCGCAAAAAGGCCGATGGCGATTGCACCGAGCAGCAAGAGGGTTGTGCGCGCGTTCTGAATCTTGGGTTTGCGAAACGCGGGTACTCCATTCGCGATGGCCTCGACTCCTGTGAGCGCGGAGCATCCACTTGCAAACGAACGCAAGAGCAGAAGGATGAGCGCCGATTGGGCCACGCTGTGAGCGTCGACCGCGTACTGAGATGACGCCGCGACCGGGGCATCACCGAGGAACGTTCGCACGAGACCGGTCACAATCATGAAGACGACGCTGCCGGCGAAGAAATAGGTGGGAATTGCAAACGCGATTCCCGCTTCGCGAACACCGCGAAGGTTCATGGCAGCCAGAACCACAACGAAGAACACGGCAAGCCACACTCGCCACGGATCAAGAAATGGCAACGCCGAGATGATGTTGTCAACGCCCGCAGCAACAGACACGGCCACGGTCATCACGTAGTCAACGAGTAGTGCGCTCGCGACGGTGACCCCGGCCCACTCACCGATGTTCTTTCGGGCAACCTCGTAGTCGCCCCCACCAGAAGGGTACGCCTTGATCAGTTGACGGTAACTCGCGACAACAACGATCATCAGCAAGACCACGCAGGCTGCAATCCACGGAGTGAAGGCGAGGAACGACAGCCCGCCCATGAGCAAGATGATGATGATTTCTTGAGGTGCATACGCGACAGAGGACAGTGCATCGCTCGCGAAGATAGGTAGCGCAACACGTTTCGGTAGAAGTTCGCCTTCGAGCCTCGTTGTCGGGAGCGGATCTCCGATGATGAAGCGACGAGCCTTGAGCTCTTCTTTACTGGGTGCGCGCTCTTCTGAATCCACGAGTGATGACGTTACTCCTCTCAGGAAACATTTCGTTTCTTGGTGCCATACTTCTCCCTATGCATCTCCTCGCCGTCGCCAGTATGAAGAACCGCGCCCTCATCGCCCTCGTCACGATTGTGGTTGCCATCTTCGGCGCACTGTCGTTGACCTCGCTCAAGCAGCAGCTGACACCGGATGTGCAGTTCCCTCAACTCGCAGTTCTCACGACGTACCCGGGCGCAGCTCCCGAGGTCGTCAACCAAGACGTGTCGACGCCGGTCGAGACGGCTATTCAGGGCGTCCCGGGCATCGAATCAACGACGGCAACGTCGAGCACGAACCTCAGCCTGATTCAGGTGTCATTCACCTACGGAACAGACCTTGTGCTCTCCGAGCAGAAAATCAATCAGGCGATTAACCGCATCAAATCGCAGTTGCCTGAGGATGTGAGCCCCCAGGTCATCTCCGGAAGCTTTAGTGATTTCCCCGTCATTCAGTTGGCCGTTTCGTCAGATCTCACAACAACTGAACTTGCCGACTTGGTGCGTAATTCCACGCTGGCCGACATCAGGGACTTGCCCGGTGTGCGCGACGCCCTTCTCATTGGAGCTCCCGCGCAACAGGTGAATATCACCCCGGACCTCGACAGCCTGCGGGAAAAGGGATTGTCGACCACGTCCATCCGGGATGCCCTAGACCAGAACGGTCTTCTCATTCCCGCCGGTCAAATTACCGAGGATGACAAGACGCTCACGCTCGTTTCGGGTGAGCGCTTGACGTCCGTGGACCAAGTATCCGCGCTTCCGCTTATCGGAGGAAATACGGGCGGACTCGTCACCATCGCCGATGTTGCGACGGTCGAATTCACTACTGCGACACCCACCACGATCAGTCGCGTTAACGGTAAAGAAGCGTTGACCATCGCGGTCACGAAGCTGCCCAGCGCAAACACGGTTGAGGTTTCGAAAGAGGTCAACAACCTCATTCCCGAACTAAAGCAATCCTTGGGCTCGGGTACCGAATTCACCACTGTGTTCGATCAAGCTCCATTTATCGAGAAGTCAATTGATGCGCTGACTCAGGAGGGCTTGCTGGGTCTGCTCTTCGCGGTCATCACGATTCTTGTCTTCTTGCTGTCGGTGCGATCTACTCTTGTGACGGCGATTTCCATCCCGACATCGGTGCTCATCACCTTTATTGGCTTGCAGGCACTTGGCTACTCGCTCAACATCCTGACCCTCGGTGCGTTGACCATCGCAATTGGTCGAGTCGTCGACGATTCGATCGTTGTGATTGAGAACATCAAGCGTCACCTGGTTGTTCCGGGCAGCGACCGAGCAAAGGTGATTGTCGATTCCGTGCGCGAGGTGGCCGGTGCGGTCACAGCTTCGACGGCAACGACGGTTGCCGTGTTCTTGCCGCTCGCGTTCGTGACCGGAATTACCGGCGAACTCTTCAAGCCATTCGCGCTCACCGTCACCATTGCTCTCCTCGCATCGCTCTTGGTGTCGTTGACGATTGTTCCGGTGCTCGCGTACTGGTTCCTTCGCGCGCCGGAGGAGTACCGCCGTCTTCGCAAGAATGCAAAGCCGGTGCGTCACCGTGATGAGAACGAAGAGACGTGGTTGCAGAAGGGCTACCGCCCAATCCTCAATTGGACACTTAAGTACTCGGCACTCACGCTCGTGCTCGCGGTTGTTGTTCTGGGTGGCACGGTTGCCCTCGTTCCATTCATGAAGACCAACTTCCTCGGATCTTCGGGTCAGAACACCTTTACCGTTTCGCAGGCCATCGAGGCCGGAACAAGTTTGGATGCCCAAGACAAGCTCGCCTCAGCCGTTGAGAGCGCACTGTCGGGGACTCCCGGCGTGCAGACCGTTCAGGTTTCCATCGGATCATCCGGTAACGCATTGCGCGATGCATTTGTCGGCGGTGGTGACACGGCTATCACCTACTCCGTTACGACCGAAGACAATGCGGACCAAACGCAAGTTCAAGATGACGCTCGCGAACGACTCTCTGAGGTCGTCGACATGGATACCGTCAACGTCGCAGCGTCGAGCGGGTTCGGCACAAGCGGCGACATCGCAATCGACGTCACCGCACCGAGCCAGGCCGTGCTGGATGAAGCAACGGCAAAGGTCACCGAGGCTATGCGGGCGGTGCCCGAGGCAAAGCAGGTTGAGAACAACATTGCGACGACACGTCCCTACATTTCGATTGCAATCAAGCGCGATGTGGCGGCCGAAAACGGCTACAGCGAAGTTGCATTGGCCGGATACGTTGCGGCAAAGACGCGACCGGGCCAGCTCGGCAAGGTCGAGATCAACGGCAGCTTGGTTGACGTCTATCTCGAAACAACAAACCCGCCCGCAACGCTCGACGAGGTCAAGGCGATTGAAGTGCCCACTCCGCGTGGACTCAAGCCGCTGACCGAACTTGCCGATGTCTCTGTCGTGGATGGTCCGGCAACGGTGACGACCGTCAAGGGTCAGCGCAGCGCATCCATCACCATCACACCCAACAGTGAAGATCTCGGCACTGCTTCGGCAGCCGTGGTTCAGGCGCTCGATAACGTCGACCT
>JBIISS010000006.1:0-14655 GCA_044340895.1 Microbacteriaceae bacterium | reverse complement strand
GGAAAACTCACCAGTTCAAATTGCATGCCCCACGGGCTCAAGAAGTAGACCCAGCGCTGGCCTTCGCTCGCCGCGCTACTCGCGGTGGGTTCGCCCAGGATGCGCAGCCCCTTCGATGAGAGATACTCGAGCGCTGCATCCAGATCATCGACATAGAACGCAATGTGATGACCGCCAACGTCGCTGTTCTTCGGCGGTGTTGTGTCTTGATCGGGTGACTCAAACTCGAACACCTCAAAGTTTGGGCCGAATTTGCACCGGTAGAAACGGAGTTCCTTAAGCACGCTTCGCGGGTGAATATTGAGGTGTTCGGCGAACCAGTCGTCGTCTTTGGCCCAGGGGCCGAGTTTGTAGACGAACTCGCACCCAATCGTATTCACGAAGAAGTCGTGAGCCTGCTCGATGTCGGGCACGGTGAAGCCAATGTGTTCGGCGCCACGCAGCCCCGGGATTCCTGTGCTCATTAAGCCCTCCTCAGTGCCCGAAATCGGACGGATGTATCCATTATGAACCCATTCTGAACAAAAGTGACGAGAAAACGCGAAAAAGACTTGGCATTGGATACATTCCTGCAATATGCTCGAGCCACTAGTTTTTGTCACTGATTTGTCATGACACCGCAACCTAAGGAGTGCTCCTCATGCCTCGCATCACGCCACTGGAACCCGGATCTCCCTGGGTCAAGCTCGAGACGACTGCGGATGACTACAAGGCCGCCGACCCGAAACTACTGGGCAACATGCTCGCACAGATGCACCTCGTTCGTGCTTTTGAAGAAGCCGTGCTCGAACTTGCGGGTGAAGGACTCGTTCACGGGCCTGCACACTCCAGCATTGGTCAAGAGGGTGGAGCGGTAGGTTCGACCGTTGCCTTGCGTCCGACGGATGCGGTGAACGGTACACACCGCGGACACCACCAGTTCCTCGGCAAGGCGCTCGCGTTCACGAACCCCAAAGGCATGGACCTCAAGAAGCTCGTCAACGGGGACACGCAGAACATGCTCTTGCGCACCCTCGCGGAGATTTTGGGCCTGGCTCAAGGGTTCTCCGGTGGTCGCGGTGGTTCCATGCACTTGCAGTGGCTCGACGCTGGCGCACTCGGAACCAACGCAATCGTCGGTGGTGGAGTACCCCTCGCTGCCGGCAACGCCTGGTCGCAGAAGCACGCGAAGACCACGGACATTTCCGTCACCTACTTCGGTGACGGAGCCACGAACATCGGATCCGTGCTCGAGACGATGAATCTCGCGGCGGCCTGGGATCTGCCGCTGTGCTTCTTTATCGAAAACAACATGTACGCCGTGTCGACACACGTCAGCGAAGTTACGAACGAGACGCGCCTGTCGGCTCGCGCGCTGGGCTTCAACTTTCCGTCGTGGCAGGTTGACGGTATGGATCCTCTCGCCGTGCACCTCGCGATGGAGCAGGCGGGCGAATATATGCGTTCGGGAAAGGGGCCAGCTCTGGTCGAAGCCGATGTCTACCGCTTCTTCCACCAGAACGGTCCATACCCCGGAAGTGCTTTCGGATACCGCCCGAAAGACGAAGAGGCCGAATGGATTGCCCGCGACCCCCTCACTCGCGTTGCCACCGAGATGAAGAAGCTCAAGCTCATCGATGACAAGGGGATTGAGGCGATCCGCACTCAGTCGCAGGAGGCGATGAAAAAGGCTGTTGCTGAACTTGTGGAGCAAGACCCCGAGGGCAAGCCGGGTGTTCGTCGAATCAAACCGGCGCTGTGGCCTGATCCTGGGTTCGTTGACGTGGGCATTCGCGGAGATGCGAGCGAACTCGCATCCGCTGTCAAGCTTGAAGAAGCGACCTACACCGGCGAAACACAGAACGTGAAGTTCATCGACGCAGTGGCTGCCGTCATGGACCGCCGAATGGAGACGAGCGACAAGATCGTCGTCATGGGTGAGGACATTCACCGTCTCAAGGGTGGAACGAACGGCGCAACGAAGGGACTCAAGGACAAGTTCCCGGATCGCGTGCTCGGCACCCCGATTTCTGAGAACGCGTTCGCCGGCCTCGGTTGCGGAATTGCAACGGATGGTCGATTCCGACCCGTTGTCGAGTTCATGTACCCCGACTTCATGTGGGTGGCCGCCGACCAGGTGTTCAACCAGATCGGCAAGGCACGCCACATGTTCGGTGGCCAGCACGGCGTTCCGCTCGTGCTGCGCTCGAAAGTTGCCATGGGCTCGGGCTATGGCTCACAGCACCTCATGGACCCGGCCGGAATCATGGTGACCAACCCCGGTTGGCGCGTGGTTGCCGCGTCGACCCCCTTCGACTACATCGGACTCATGAACGCCGCCCTCGCCCTCGAAGACCCGGTTTTCGTTATTGAACACATCGACCTCTACGCCGAGTCGGGCAACATTCCGACGAGTGACCTCGACTACCAGATCGAACTCGGCAAGGCCGCGATTCGTCGCGCCGGCAAAGACGTCACCGTTCTGACGTACCTGTCGATGGTGAAGCACTCACTTGAGGCAGTGGAACAGACCGGCATCGACGCGGAGGTCATCGACCTTCGCTGGTTGGATCGCGCATCCATCGACTGGACCACCATTGGTGAGAGCGTCAAGAAAACCAACGCGGTGCTCATCGTCGAGCAGGGCGCCAAGGGAACCTCCTACGGCGGCTGGCTTGCTGACGAGATTCAGCGTCGCTTTTTCGACTACCTCGACCAACCGATTGAGCGCGTCACCGGCGGGGAAGCTGCGCCAAGCATTTCGAAGGTGCTGGAGCGAGCAGCCATCGCACGCACGGAGGAAGTCGTTGCTGGTTTGAAGCGCGTCGCCGCAAACTTCGGGGGAGGCAAGTAATGGCTACCGTCGTTCGCATGCCGAGTGTGCTGGCCGGCGCCAGTGAAGCCGCGATTCAGAAGTGGCTGGTTAAGCCCGGTGACACCATCAAGGTTGGTGACCCCTTTGCTGAGCTCGAGACCGAGAAGGCCGTTGTCGAGTACAACTCTGAAGTCGAAGGCACCATCGGTCGTCTCGTTATTGCCGAGGGCGGTTCGGGTGAAATTGGCGCCCCAATTGCTGTGCTGATTGCAGCTGGTGAGACGGATGCCGACATCGACGCTGCTCTGGGTGACGAAGGTCCATTAGCTCCGGCCGCGGCGCCTGTCGCCGAGGCTGCGCCGGCAGCCGCAGCAGCTCCCGCGCCTGTCGTCGACCAAACTGGCGGTCGCGCCTTTGCATCGCCTCTGGCCCGCAAGATGGCGCGCGAGCGAAACCTGAGTCTCGCATCCGTCGTCGGCACTGGCCCCGGCGGACGCATCGTTCGGCGCGACCTCGAGTCGCTACCCGCAGGTGGAGCAGCTGCGCCCGCGCCTGTCGCATCCGTTGCTGTGGCTCCGGCCGCCGGCAACACCGAGATCCCGCTCACGGGTATGCGCAAGGCCATCGCGCGTCGTCTGACTGAGAGCAAGTCGACGGTGCCGCACTTCTACCTCACGACCGAATGCAAAGTGGATGCCCTGCTCGCAATGCGCGAACAGATCAACGCTGTGTCGACCGTTCGCGTCTCGGTAAACGATCTCGTGGTGAAGGCCGTGGCTGCCGCGTTCATCGACGTACCTGACGCCAACGTCACGTGGGGCGAGACGGCACTCATCAAGCACGGTTCGGTCGATATCTCGATTGCCGTGTCTACCGAGGGCGGACTCGTCACGCCGGTCGTGCGGAACGTCACGGCGAAGTCGGTCACCGCTGTGTCAGAAGAGATCAAGGACCTCGCGTCGCGCGCGCAAGACAAGCGTCTGCGTCAAGACGAGCTGGAGGGCGGCTCGTTCTCTATCTCGAATCTCGGCATGTACGGCACGCTCGAGTTCGCGGCGATTCTGAACCCACCCCAGTCGGGAATCCTCGCCGTCGGCGCCGCCGTCGATCAACCGATTGTGGTGGATGGTCAACTCACGGTGGGCAAGGTCATGCGTTGCACGCTCTCGGCCGACCACCGTGCCGTCGACGGCGCGCTGGCCGCACAGTGGCTTGCTGCGTTCACCAAGCGAATCGAGAATCCCGTCACCCTGCTCATTTAGTTGTGTGTGAGTAGCAGACGGGTCTCGCCGGGGCTCGAGCCCTAAACTTGGAGCCCTAGCCTCTGTAGCTCAATGGAAGAGCAGTTCCGTCCTAAGGAAAGGGTTGGGGGTTCGAGTCCCTCCAGGGGCACCAGAGAACGCTTACTAGAACCAAAGTCCCTTTCCACGGTCTCTAGTCGGTCTTCTCTAGTTGTTCCAGAATCGAGCGATGCTTCGGCGTCGTTTTCGTTTGTCTCGAGGTCAATTCCGACGCCGAACGATGCGGCCCACTCGGCTTGTGCTTCGAGGAGAAGGCGGACGGGTTCCTGCAGCTCGGACTCGGCGCGGTCCTGATCGAGGACGAAGATTCGCTTGAAGATTGCCTGATTCAGCTCGCGGCGCATGTCGTTACTTGCGTTGCGGTACAGCTCGTAGGGGTCGCGCAGCAGCTCGAGCCACCCCTTGATGAAGTCGGCGCCGATACTGAGGTCGTCCTCGATGGTGCCGAGTCGTACTTCGAGCCCGGCCCGTTCACGTTCAATCTCCGTGATCTTCTCGCGGGCCTTCGAGCCTGCTAGGCCGCCGTCGGCGACAAGGTCAATGAGGTTGTCTGCGCGAGTTTGTAGGCGAGCGATCTGGCCCTGGATCTGTTCGCGCAGTTGACGTTGGGACCCAGCTTGGTCCTTGAGCGCGTCGTCACCGAGGAGATCCGGATCGCCCTCGAGGCCTGGGTCGTGACTAGCAAGTCCGACCCGAAGGTCCTCGCCAGGGCCGAGACGGTGCGAGCCGAGATCGAGCGCGAAGCGAAGACCAAGCAGAGCGCGATCGAGGCCATCTTCGGCGGTGAACCAGTCCCCGCAAGCGCATCGCGTGCCCAGGGCAAGTCGTCCACCGACGAGTGACTGGCATCGGCGGTCGCCCTCGGGATTGAGCGTTTCATGCGCTCTCCCGGGGCGGCCGTCGCCAACCCTGCACCGCTTCGTTGGTGCCGTGCGGCTCAGCAGAGAACCATCCGGTTCTCGGCCGCTCGCATCAAGGAGGTTGTAGATCATGGTCAAAGGGATCGTTGTCCCCGGCGACGGCGAGGCGCCGCTCGAGCTTCGGGAGTTCTCGGAGTTCGGCGACTACCAGCAGGTTGTCGGGGGATGGATCGAGCCGGTCGGTATTCCCTCGCTCGGCGTCACGCTCTACATGAACGAGGAGGGTCTGCTGCAGCGTCTGCCGCTGAACTCCCGCGTCACGTTCTTGTGGTGGTTCCATGTTCCGGAGGCTCGACAGCGGGCGATGCTTGTCGGTGACGCCGTGATCGTCGGGGCTCCCGACGGGGATGGCAACACGACCGACGTGCCAGCACAGATCGTCTCGCTCCTGATGGAGACGCAGGCGTACCGCGTCGAGGTGCGGGTGATCGGGGAGATCGAGTGGCACCGCAACCACGCCACGTACACCGACTACTGGGAGGCGGTCATCTGGGCGATGCTCCTGCTGGAGCGGTGGGCACTGGCTACCGACGTTCGCGTCGTGCCCGTCGTAGACCAGAACATGCTGCCCAACTTCAGAGAGGACATTTTCTGACTCCGCGGCGACTGGCCGGATTGCAGAACTCCGAGTTCTCGTCCGGCTGGCCGCCGCCTTCTTTCCGTCTTTGCGGTCCCGCAAAGCGGCCCAAGGGGTGGGCAGAATCAGCCCATCGTGTTACAAATAGAGCAGAATTCAGCTCTCGGTTTGAGGTTCCTCCCGGGAGTGAATCGCCCCAACTCGCCCGGTGTGTGTCTGCTCGCGCGGATAGCCTGAGCAGAGGCCGAGTAAAGCAACAATCACGCCACGCTGAAGTGGAGAAGGAGAGCTTGATGATCAGTGGTTTGACGCATAGAGCGCTTGCGACACCGTCGCCGAAGGCGGTGACGTGGTAGTGGCTCTCAAAAAGTCGGACCTCTATAGCTCGCTCTGGAAGGGCGCGGATGAGCTTCGTGGGGGCATGGATGCCTCGCAGTACAAGGACTACGTGCTGACTCTGCTCTTCGTGAAGTACGTCACGGACAAGGCGAAGTCCGACAAGAACAGTCTGATCGACGTGCCTGCTGGCGGGTCCTTTGACGATCTTGTGACCTTCAAGGGTGACAAGGAGATCGGCGACAAGATCAACAAGGCGATCAGCAAGCTGGCCGAAGCCAACGACCTTCAAAAGGTCATCGACGTGGCGGACTTCAACGACGAAGAGAAGCTCGGCAAGGGGAAGGAGATGCAGGATCGTCTGACCAACCTGATCTCAATCTTCCAGGACCTCGACTTTCGTGGATCTCGGGCCGAGGGCGATGACCTTTTGGGAGACGCCTACGAGTACTTGATGCGTCACTTCGCAACGGAGTCTGGCAAGTCGAAAGGGCAGTTCTACACGCCTGCCGAAACTACGCAGGTTGCGGGACCGGGCAGTAAATCCAGTGCCCGGTGCTGACGAGGTGGCGGCCATCGGCGGGAGGGCAATCCCTTGTGGTGCCGGAAAGGGCCGGCCACGGGCAAATCTCCAGCGCTGCCCGGTCTACCGTGCGGCCGAGGTCCGCTCGTTCCTGGCGGTAAGGGTCGGGGACCGATGACAGCAGCAGTCGGGTGTACGGGTGTGCGGCTCGAGAGATAATTTCCTCGGTGGGACCCCCTTCGACCAGGCGGCCCCGGTACATCACCAGAATCTCCTCGCTTATGTAGCGGGCGCTGGCCAGGTCATGAGTGATGTACAGGTAGGAAAGATCGTTGCCATCGCGGAGATCGCTGAGCAGGTTCAGGATCCCCATCCGAATGGAAACGTCGAGCATGGAAGTGGGTTCGTCCGCCAGGATCAGCCTGGGGGAAGTCGCCAGCGCACGCGCGATGGCAACTCGCTGACGTTGCCCGCCGGAGAGTTCGTGCGGGTACTTGTCGGCGAAATCATGGCCCGGGTTAAGTCCGACCGTTTCCAGCAGCTCGTTGATCCTCTCAGGCACGCCACTGCCAGTTGTGCCGTTGTTGATCAGGGGACGTGCGATCGCATGTCCTACGGTGTGTGCGGGGTTGATCGACCCGAATGGGTCCTGGAAGATCATTTGGACATCGCGGCGATATTGCCTGGATGTCCGCCCGCGATTTGCCAGCAAGACGTCCTGACCGTTCAGCAAGAACTGACCGCTCGTTGGCCGGTCCAGGCGGGCGATGAGCCTTGCGATGGTTGATTTGCCGCTGCCGGACTCTCCCACGAGGGCTACGACTGATCCGCGGGGGACAGTGAAGGACACATCGTCGACAGCGGTGACCGTGGTCTTCTTCAGACCGCCAGACACAAACGTTTTTGACAGGTCCCTCACTTCAAGCACGGCGGCGGACGATGACGCGGGTGGAGTACGGGGTTCTGCGCGGCTCATACGGACACCTCGGAGGGTGCGGTTGGGTAGAGGAAGCAGGCGGTGCGATGATCCGGGCCAGTGTGATCCAGCGGTGGTTCGAAGGTGTCGCAGGGTTCAAAGCGGCGCGGGCAGCGCGGGTGGAAGACACAGCCGGACGGGAGGGCGAGCAGGTCAGGGGGGCTGCCGGGGATTCCTGAGAGGCGGGTCTTGGGCGCCGTCAAGGATGGGAAGGAGTCCAGCAGGCCGCGGGTGTAGGGGTGTTGCGGGTTCTGGAAGAGTTCCGCCGCAGGGGCCATTTCAACCAGCTTCCCGCCGTACATGATCGCCATTCGGTCCGAGAACTCCACCATCAGAGAGATGTCGTGGGTGATAAACAGGATCGAAAAACCAAGGGTCGCCTTGAGGTCGCGGATCTGTTGCATGATGGAGCGCTGAACGACGACATCCAACGCTGTCGTCGGTTCGTCCATGATCAGCAGCTTCGGACGCAAAGCCAGCGCGATAGCGATCACGGCTCGCTGCCGCATCCCCCCCGAGAGTTGATGTGGGTAGGCCTTGGCCCTGTTTGCGTCGATGCCGACCACTTTTAGAAGTTCGTCGATGCGGCGTGCAATCTCGCGGCGGTCCTTGACTCCGTGGGCCCGCAGGGTGTCTGCGATCTGGTCCCCGACAGTCATTACGGGGTTCAGCGCATTCAAGGCGCTTTGAAAAGCCATTGCGATCTCGGTCCACCGGAAGGCCCGAAGTGCGGAAGGGTCTAGGGAGAGAATGTCTTTTCCCTCCCAGAGAACCTCGCCGCCGGAGATCAACCCCGGGGGGCGGAGAATGCGCAGGATGGCTTGCGCAATGGTGGACTTTCCGCTGCCCGATTCGCCAGCCAACCCCAGGACTTCCCCGGGCGCTAGAGCGAAACTGACGTTGTCGACGGCGCGTTTGGTTCCGGCGGGAGTGAGGTAGTCCACCGTGACATCTCGAAGTTCAAGCAACGCGACCCTCCGGTCGTGGTGTGGGGGCGGGCATGGTTTCGCCTTCTTGTCGTTTAGCGGTGACGGCGACGTTCGCTTTGCGGGCGCGACGGATATCCGCGCCGCCGCGCAGACGGGGATTGGTGATCTCGTCGGCGCCATAGTTCATCAACGTGAGCCCGAATCCGACCAGGGCGATGCACAAACCGGGAGGAAGGAATGTCCACCAAGCGCCCTGGAGCAGCGCTGCATTGTTGGACGCCCAGTAAAGCTGAGTACCCCAGCTGACCCGGCTGAGGTCGCCGAGGCCGAGGAACTCCAGGCCGGCTTGCGCGGCGATCCCGTACGTCACCGTGCCAACGAAAACGCCGACCACGATCGAGGCCATGTTCGGGAGGATCTCGCGGGTCATAATCCTTAGCGGACGTTCGCCGGCAACGGTCGCTGCCGCGATGAAGTCACGGGCGCGGAGCGACATGGCTTGGGCGCGAATAACGCGGGCGCTGCCGGCCCAGCCTGTGATCACCAGGACGAAGATCATCGTGCTCATGCCGGGCGGGAGGAATGCTGCTAGGGCGACTAGGAGAGGAAGGCCGGGCAGGATAATGAACACATTGGTTGTCAAAGACAGCAGTTCGTCGACGAATCCGCCGAAGTATGCGGCGGCCACCCCGATCAGCACACCGATGGTGGTGGCGAGGATGCCGACCGTGATACCCACGGTGAGGCTCGTCTGTGCGCCGTGGATGAGCTGCAGCAGCACGTCTTGTCCCTGTCCGGTGGTGCCCAGGGGGTGATCGAAGGAGGGGGGTTGGTTGCGAGGTCCCAGGAATGCGTTCGGGTCGCCCTGCACCAAGAGAGGGCCGAGGACGGCCAGCAGGATAAAGAACAGTAAGAGGCTTAGACCGATTACGACCTTGCGGTTGCGGAGCAGCCGCAACAGCTGGCTGTTGCGGTTCATGAGGTCCTCACTCTCGGGTCTAGTCGCGCGTAGAGGATGTCCACCAGGAAGTTCGCGAGCAGGACGGCCAGGGTGATGATCAGCAGCAGGCCCTGGATGAGGGGGTAGTCCAGTTGCTGGACGGCGGTCAACAGCAAGTAACCGAGTCCGGGGTAGGTGAATACGATCTCGGTCAGGAGTGCGCCGCTGACGATGAATCCCAGGGCTAGACCAAAGCCAGTGACGGCCGGCAGCAGGGCGTTTCGGGCGGCGTAGCGGAACATGATGGTGTTCCGGAATAGGCCTTTAGCTTCGGCCATCGAGATGTAGTCCTCGGACAGGGTGCCGATCATTGTGTTGCGCATGCCGAGCATCCACCCGCCGATAGAAACAAAAACAACGGTCCCCGCTGGAAGAACGAGGTGGAAGGCGACGCTGACGATGAACTCGGGAGTAAAGCCGACGGGGATGGTGGTGTCGAACGCGTTTCGCAGCGGAAACCAGTCCAACTGGAAACCCAGGAAGTACAGGGCGAGCATGGCAAGCCAGAAGTATGGGAAAGCAGAGAAGAAGATCAGCACTGGAGGGAGGGTGGAATCTACCCAACCGCCGCGCCGCCATGCTCCGATCACGCCCAGGATGTTGCCGAAGAGGAAGCTAATGATCAGGGCGACGCTCCCCAGCAAGATTGTCCAGAACAGGCCTCCGGCTATTACCTCACTGACCGGCGAAGGGAATCGTGAGATCGACAGGCCGAGGTTGCCCTGCAGCATGTTGCCGAGGTATGTGAAGTACTGCACCAGCAACGGGTCATCACTAAGCCCAAACACGCCTTTCAGGGTATCGACCTGTTCTGGTGTGAGCCGGTCCTGGATTCGGGACAGAAGTCGAGATGCGGGATCTCCTGGCATTAGTCGAGGCAGCAGGAAATTGAGGGTCAAAGCGACCCAGAGGGCGACGAGGTAAAAGACGACTCGTCGGAAGATATAGCGCACAGGAGGGCTCCGGTCGGTGGAAGGGCACGACTGCCGGGTTGGCTGCTGGGAGGGCGTCCGGTTGACGCCCTCCCAGCAGAGTCTCACTCCGCCCGGGGGCGGAGTGTGGTCAGCACAATCGCTGCCGTCTGTGACCGGGTGTTCGGGTCCGCGTAGGGGTTGGTCTCGTCGGGGAAGCCGACGAAACGGGTGGTGTTGAACTCACCAAATTCCGGACCGTAGAACAAAGGAATCGAGGGTGCTTCTTCCGCGAATAGCTGCTGAAGCTCCGCAATGATCGATTTCTGCTCATCCTCGTCGGTGGACGACGCGAACTCGGCAAGCAACGTGTCGGCGTCCGTACTGCCGAACCGCTGATAGTTCTCGTTCGTCTGCTCGCCCACAGGCAGGACAGTCTCTGTCGACATCGCCCCCCGGTAGAAGTTGTAAGGAGTTGCCCCCTCACTGCTCCACATGTGAGCCATGTCGAAGTCACCCTTCGAGGCTTGATCGATGACGGCACCCCAATCCTGGGCGCGGACCGATGCGTTGATGCCGACTGCCTTGAGGTTCTCGACAATCACCTGGGATGACGCTGTCCAGTCGGTTGATGCGGAGCCGACGATGATCGATGGGTTGAACGCGCTTCCATCAGGGAGGGTTCGAATGCCGTCGGACCCCTCCACCAGTCCGGCCCCGTCAAGCAACTTCTTCGCTTCCTCGATGTTCTGCGCGGTCCAGTCGCCGAAGCTTGCCGAGTCGGCCGATTTCCACTCCTCGTAGCGGGGCCCGATTCCGGTGCTGTCAGACGGGGTCGCGTAGCCATTCATGGCGACATCGACGATCTGCTCTCGGTTGATTGCGAGGCTGATCGCCTTGCGTACGTCCGGGTCATCGAACGGGGCCTTCGTGGTGTTCACATAGAGCTGCGCGGTCCCCCATACCGCGGGGAACCAGTAGCAGTTGGTCTCTGGCGACTGCGCCACGAACGTTTCGGCGACATCGGGAACAAACACGTCCGCCCAGTCGATCTCACCGTTTGCCAGCGCGAGCTGGACGGAATCGTTGCTCGGGAACGCCGGCACACGGACGCCTTCAATGTACGGTTTGCCTTCATCCCAGTAATCCGGGTTTCGGTCAACTTGATAGACCTGGGTCTGGAAGTCCGACACATCGGTGAACGGACCCGTCGCGACGGGATCTTCGTTCGTGAACTCCAATGGGCTCTCGACGTCCTTCCAGACGTGTTCCGGAACGATCAATTGGCCGCCGAGCAGATACAGCGCCGGAGCGTTGGGGCCGTCCAGAGTTACTTGCACGGTCAGCTCGTCAGTAGCTTCCACGCCCGTGACATATCCGAACGCCCCGAGGTTCGCCTTGGCCAGCTCGATCGAAAACACCACATCATCCGCAGTGAACGGCTCACCATCGGACCAGGTGACACCCTCCCGGAGAGTGAAAGTGACGGTAGTGCCATCCTCCGAGACTTCCCAGTCTGCAGCGAGCCTGGGATCAAGCTCGCCACTACCTCGGTTCTGGACGAATAGCGGCTCGTACATTGCGAACGCTGTCGGCCACAGCGCATTGGGCGAAAATGGGTTGAAGTTGCGGGTGAAGGACGTGTTGCCTTCGCGGCCGATCGTCAACACCCCGGCCGGCTCAGTGGAACCTGAATCCACGGAGTTGTCGGTACAGGGCGACGATGCTGCGTTCGCTCCGCCGCCGTTTGCCGAAGCCGATGGCGACGGACTTGATCCGGGCGTGCATCCGGCCAACAAGGCGCCGGCCGTGAACATCGCCATCAGCGGGAGAGCTAGACGCGTACGCGTTCTTGGGCTCATGATATATCTCCTCTTTGAGTGTATGGATAGTTTTGACTGTATGGATAGTGCAGCTTCGGGCCAGCCGTACGAACCCGCGTCGAGTCGGAATCAGTGCAAGGTAACTCGAGTTACCAGAATGTATATCAATTCATGACTGGCCGTCAAGGCCTCTTGACAAAATGTTCTGTTCGCGCGAGAGTCTTGGATAACTCGAGTTACCTCCGAGCTTCCAAACGGCTAGCGTCGATGCTGCCAAGAAAGGTTCGCCATGAGCGCCCCGTCCTCCCAGACGCTCGAATCCTCGTCCACGTTCCGTCGTTTCAGCGACGGTCAGCCGGTTGGAGACGTGATTCCTTTTTTCCATGGCGGCCAGTACCACCTCTTCATCCTGACTCCCCCGTCCGGCTCGCTGCACTTCCCGGAGCGGCTTGTCACCACTTGGAGACACATAACTTCCACGGATCTGGTCCACTGGGTCGAACGGGGTGATGCGATCGAACCGGGAGCGGTGAAAGATTTCGATGGGGGTGGAATCTGGACCGGATCGGCAATCTTTCTCGACGGGATTTTCCACATCTACTACACGGGGCATGGCACTGATCACACGCAGGTGATTTGTCACGCGACCAGCACCGATGGACTCACCTGGCAGAAGGCCGACGGAAACCCCGTTCTGGCGGCTCCCCACGGATATGAGGCGAAAGACTGGCGGGACCCTTTCGTGTTCTGGCACGCCGACGAGAACTGCTACTGGATGCTCATCACCGCGCGTTCATCTATGGCGACCGCTCCCAATCGCGGTCTCATCGCTGTGTCCCGATCGCTTGACCTGTCCGAGTGGTCCGCACCGGAGACGTTCTACTCAACCTTCCTCACCCACGCACCTGAATGCCCGGAGATCTTTGAACTTGACGGAAAGTGGGTACTTGGATACTCGCGGTTCACGGACCGGCGAGGCACTGTTTACCGAGTCGCGGATCACCCCTCTGGCCCATACAGAACGCTGGGCCCCGAGGCGCCGGACGCCGCTAACTGGTATGCCGCAAAAGGATTGAGCACACCTGACGGTCGGCGTATCTCCTTCGGGTGGGTGCCTGACCACGATCCTGAACTGGTCAACCCTGCTAACCCGTGGCTTTGGGCCGGCGACCTCGCGCTGCCTCGAGAGCTGCATGTGAATGCCGACGGCGAAGTTCACATGAGTCTTCCTCCCGAAATCCGCTCACAGTTTGGCGCCGATCTGCCTTTCCATTGGGCAGCAGATGATGGGAAGTGGAGCTCGAGCGGCGAGACGATCAAGGTGTCCGCCAAAGGTGACGTCGCTATTCGAACCCTCACGCTGGAACAGCCCGCCATCGATAGCGTTCTGAGCGTGCAATTCGCTGAACTTGACGACATCCATCAGGTTGGACTGATCGTTCACACCACGGAGAAGCTCGATAGCGGCATTGGAATCTTCTACTTCCCTCGGACGGGCAACGTGCGGGCAGTGGACATGAGGGCCCCCGTTGGCGAGGTCAGCGCTGAGTACGAAACGATGTTCGGCCAGTACGCTCCGATCGCTGAACATGACCTTTCCCACAGCCGCGACGCCATGCGCTTTGAGGTCGTCACTCGCGGAGACGTAGTAGAAGCCTTCGTTGGGGACGTGTGTTGCCTGACGTACCGGACCAAGGGAACCGGGACTCCCGCTGCCGCATTGGTCGCCGTCGATGGCACCGCAACGATCACCGAGTATTCCTGGCGCAACTTTGGTCTCTAAGCCCCCCCAACCGCCCGCTCGTCGACGTAGAGCCACCATGCTTGACGTCGCCGAGAGGGCGGGTGTGTCCCGGACAACTGTCTCGCTCATCCTGAACGGACGCTCGGCCCGAATACCTGAAGAGACGAAACAGCGCGTCCGCGACATAGCTGCCGAACTACAGTTCCGACCCTCAAGGGCCGCATTGCAGCTGCGCACTCAGGAATCACATCTCATCGGATTCGTCGGGGACGAAATTGCCACAGGACCATTCGCCGGTGGACTGATCGCTGGGGCTCAAGCCGCTGCAGAAGAAGCAGAACATGCCCTGATGGTGATGAACACCGGCAGGGTCGGAGATCTCTCTGTAATCGACCTCGAAATGCTCGCCGACAGGCAAGTCGACGGCGTGATCTTCGCCACGGTTATGACCCGGGAAGTTCGGCTTCCCGATGCAGACGCGGACGGCCCGATGGTGCTGCTGAACTGCTTCGCCAAAAACTCGTTAGCCCACACCATCCTCCCCGATGACGAGGGGGGCGGACACGCCGCCGCCGCCCTTGTTCTGAGCCAAGGCCATCGTCGTGTTGCATATCTTGCGGGCGAGGCCGGCACGTATCCCGCGATTGAGAGGGAACGCGGGTTCCTCCGCGCTCTACGCGAGAGAGACATCCCCGTCGATAGTGGACTGATCCGCTACGGAGACTGGACGGCAGCGACTGGATACCAGCTCGCCAGAGAAGTACTTGCACTGCCTGAACCACCCACCGCTCTACTCTGCGGAAACGATCGGATGGCGCTGG
>JBIISS010000120.1:0-4320 GCA_044340895.1 Microbacteriaceae bacterium | reverse complement strand
TCGGAATCAACATAGTTAATTGCGGCGGAATGATTCCGCGCACATTCGGTCCGGCCCTGCATGGATTCCTTGACATCATCCGCGAGGGGCACCCGCACACACCTGTCGTCGTCATCTCGCCAATTGTTTGTCCGCCGCATGAGCACAACCCGGGACCGACCCTTGTGGGCAGCTCGGGGTTCTACGGTCGCAGTCCCGACCCTGACGAGGACGCGCTGAATCTTGTTCGGGTGAGGGAGATCATCGCCGACGTCGTTCGAACCCGAGCGGCTTCCGATGGCCACCTGAGTTATCTGGACGGACGGGAACTTCTGGGCGTCGACCCCGGCGACGCAGCCCTTCTGCCGGACTTGCTGCACCCCGACCAGGCGGGCATGAACCTCATGGCCGCGCGGTTCAGCGTGATACTTGGCGAATTGCTGAGTGGCGCGAGTGACGCGACCACGCCGACCGACTCCTGATTTACCTCGGCTGGCACACGTGCGGTGAGTGACTCTCGCTCCGGGAATCCGGTGGGCGGGGTCGGGGTTTAGCCCCGGCGCTTTGTCAGGAGTCGCACGACCGGAGCTAGTGCTTCCTGTCGAGCGGCCCACGCGCCCAGCTTGCCGAGCTGTGGATGCTGCATCACGCGGTGTGCCAGGGGCGCACCGCCGACACGAAGAGAGGTGCTCGAGCTCCGCTGAGGTGTCCATCCGCCTGCCGCACGGTCGGCGATGATGGCGTGGGCGGCGTTTCTGCCGGGTGCACCGATGACGCCGCCGCCGGGGTGCGCTCCGGAACCGCAGAGGTAAAGGCCTCGGATGGGTGATCGATACGAGCCCACTCCGGGAACAGGTCGAGATCCAAACAGCTGCCCGGCGCTCAACGCGCCGTGGAAGATGTTTCCGCCTGCCATGCCGTACTCACGTTCGAGGTCGAGCGGGGTGATCGTGTAGGTGGCCTCGACCGTGCTGCTCAATCCCGGCGAGAAGTCGTCGAGACGCTTGACAACACTTGCCGTGAATTCATCTCGGTAGTCGTCCCACGTGCCGCCAGCAAGTTCATAAGGTAACTGCTGGATGCCCGTGCTGATGAGGTGCTTGCCGGCCGGGCCCATCGAGGGATCGTGCACCGTCTGGATAATGAACTCGATCGGGAAGCGGGTCGGCAATACGCCATCGCGCTGAGCGTCTGCCGCACGCTCGAACGCGCTCGTCTCGGCGCCGAGCAGCGTGAGTCCCCGGTGTTCCGGCCCTTCGCCGGTGCTGGATCCGATGAACTGGGGAAGCTTGTCAACAGCGAGGAAAACGCGAGCCATCGACCCACGGGTGTCGAAAGTAGAAATCGCCTTGACGAAGTCGTCCGGCAACGCCTTCGGATCGGTCAGGTGGCGATAGGTCGTGACCGGGTCGGCGTTCGAGGCGACAATGTTTGCGCGCAGCTCCGTACCGTCGGCCAATACGACCCCGCGAGCCTCGCCGCGCTCGATGATGACGCTCGCCACCGAGCTGTTCGTGAGAATCTCGACGCCCTTCGAGCGAGCGCGTGCTGCGAGAGCCTCCGCGATGGATCCCATGCCACCGCGTGCGAAAGCGAACGCTCCCATCTGGCCGTTAACCTCGCCGATGGCGTGGTGACCGTAGACGAACGCCCATCCTGGCGTGCTGGGCCCGCCGTATACCGATACGACACCGAGGAACGTCATCAGCCCCGAAAGAATGTCGCTCGAAACATAGCGGTCGAGCAGGTCCCTGATCGACAGATTGAAGAACTCGTCGAACAACCGTGCCTCGCCGCTCTCCTCAAAAATCTGCATCACCGTGGACATCGACGGCGGCTCGCTGCTGAGGATAATCTCACGTGTGAGCTGTGCAAAGCGTTCCAGTCGGAGGCCGAACTGGAGGAATCCGTCACCAGCGCCGGGCGAGACGCGTTCGATTTCTTTCAGCGCCTTTGCCAGTTCCCTATAGAGGTGAAGGTGCCTTCCGTCTTCCAGGATGCTGGAGGTGCCCATGTCAGTCTGGTAAAGCTCGAGGCCGAAGTTCGACAACTGCAGGTCCTTGAGGATGACGGGGTGAAGCAGCCCCGAAACATACGAGCACGACGACATGCGGTAGCCGGGAATGAGCTCCTCGGTCACCGTAGCGCCACCGACAACTTCGCGTCGCTCGAGAACGAGCGTCTTCAGGCCAGCATCGGCGAGGTAGTTCGCCGCGATGAGGCCGTTGTGGCCGGCACCAATAACGATTGCATCCCATGACATGGTCTTCACTGTAAAGCCTTTCCTCGTTGGTAACTTTATCGTTCTACCTGCTGTGGTGCAGATGTGATTTTTTTGATTGCGCGCTATGCCGGTCCCGGTTCGAGTCGGGTCAGCGCCCGCTCAAACGCCCGCGCGGTGAACTCGACGTCTTGAGCCGAGTGTGACGCCGAGATGAAGATCAGGCCACGGCTGGTCGTGCGAACTCCCTCGTGCTGAAGCTCCTGCAGAAGCGAACCGAGTCGAACAGGATCCGCGGCCGTGGAGAAGGACGATCCATCGGTGATTTCGGTCTCGGGTCCGAATCGGAGCTGCAACAGACCATCGACGGCGGTCACGTGCAGATCGACCGAAGCAGACGCGACGACATCGCGCAAGGCGGACGCGAGTTGCTGAGTTCGGGCGGCTATCGCGGGGTATGGGTCGTTGTCGCGCAGCTCTCGCACTGTGGCCACGGCGGCCGCCATCTGAGCGACTCCCGTGTTATAGGTACCGGAATGGTTGACCTGTCCGGTGCCGACGGCAGCGAGCAGATCGGCACGTCCGCCGAGCACGGCGACCGGGTAGCCCGCAGCAATCGCTTTGGCATAGACCGTCAAATCTCCGTGCACGCCGTACCGTTCCTGTGCGCCTCCGAGTGCCACTCGGAATCCCGTGATTACTTCGTCGACGACGAACACGATCCCATAGCGTCGGCACAGCGCAGCCACCTTCTCGAGGTAGCCCGGCAGTGGTTCGATCAGTCCGGTGTTGCACATGATCGGCTCCATCAAGAGAGCTGCGATTGAGTCGTGGTGCTGATCGAGCAATTGCTCGAGGGCATTCAAATCGTTCCAACGGCACAGAAGCACGTCTTCGGCCGCCGAGACAGATTGTCCAGGCGTGAGCGCAGGTTGTGTGACGTCAAGACGAGTGGGATCGACAAACAGAGGGTCGAGCCAGCCGTGATAGTGACCCACGAAGCGCACGACGTGCTGTCGACCCGTGGCCGCGCGTGCGACACGCACGGCGAGCAATGCCATTTCGGTTCCGGAGGTTCCGATACGAAGCTGTTGGACCCACGGAGCCGCACCGCTGATTAGTTCTGCAAGCTCAAGCTCTTCATCGCACTGGCCGGCGAACAGTTGGCCACGTTCGAGCGATTCTCGAACAGCATCGACGACGACTCTCGGAGCGTGGCCAAGAATGTGCGGCCCCATACCCATTGCGTAATCGACATACTCATTGCCGTCCACATCCCAGATGTGTGAACCGACGGCGCGAGAGTAGGTCAGTGGCGTCGGGAATCCGCGGAGGCGAACATTCGAGTTGACTCCCCCGGGGATTACGGCCTTTCTGCGCTCGTGCGCACTCACTGATCCGGGCGTTACATCTTCGCTGGTCGATTGGGTTGAGCTCGACATACATAACCGCTTTCTCTTGACACATCCGGTGCGCAGCGTTGACAATATCGCAAACAGGTTTATCGTTCAATTTATTTTCAGCTTCACTGTCGCTGTGTCTCCGGATTCGGCTTGACGCATGACCCGTGGGCTGGCATGATTGAAGTGGTAATACCAATCTTACCACTTGATCAAGGACGATGATGACCTCGACGATTGCCCTCTCGCCCCTTCTCTCAGTGAGCGCGGCCATGGCAATTGACGGCGAGTACGTCTTCGATTTGGGGTCGGTGCCCTGGAGTCGGCGTGGCGCCTACATGGCGATCACGACGAACGTGGCAACGATGGATCACCCCGGTCGCAATCACGCAATCGAGCCGGGTATCTATCTGACGGACGTATCGGGCAGTCGTCTGTGGCGCTGGAACGGCGTGTTTCGCATCGAGTTGACGAAGAACGGAAGTGTCGTCAAGCCAACCTCAATCGAGGGGCGTCCGGGGCATCTGCACATCGTCAGCGAAGACGGCGAGATAGAAGCGACCTGGGATGGAACCGACACCATTCGGTTCAGTGGCCACGGAATCGGCATTCGTTTTGTTCAGAGCGTGATTGACCCGATGGATTCCGCACTCGCGTTTCCGATCGGTGAATCGGAGTTTCGCCTGCAGATGGGGGAGGACGCGCACTATTCGATTTCTC
>JBIISS010000119.1:0-4326 GCA_044340895.1 Microbacteriaceae bacterium | reverse complement strand
GGGTACCCCTGGTGTTTACATCGCATCGGGTCACGACCTTGACTTGCACTGTGGATCCACTGATCCGAGCGACTCGGAGTATTCCACTTATTGCGGTGAGCTGAACATCCTCGTTCACAATGCGACAACGGTGGCGGTACCGAACGTCCTCGCTCTCGGCGATGGATCCGGAACGTGTTTTGAAAACTCGATGAGCAACTTGCCAGACACCACCGTCGAGTACCTGGATATTTCTGCTGATCCTTCGGTGTACGCGGCGAAGAACTTTAGTGCCTACGACGTGATTGTTCTGTCTTCGTCTTACTGTTCAAGTAACGAATTTCCCACGTCAGTTAACACACGCACGGCTGATTTCATCTCTTACTACAATGCCGGCGGTGGAATCATCCAGATGACGAATGGCGGCGGAGGCTGGTCTCCCGAATGGGATAACGACTACTACCTCGCGGTTGGATTCCATGCGGCCTCGGTCGAACAAACCGACCCTCGCACCGTCACAGCTGATGGCGAGGCCTGGGGGCTCACTGACGAAATGGTGAATTGTTGCGCAACGCATAACTCATTCCTCAACCCTCCTTCGACGTTCACCGCCCTGGAATACGATTCGACAGGAATTCCTGTGACAATCGTGTATCAAGGCATTGCTATGCCCGCTGATGGACTCGGCGGTAACGAGCTTGAAATTTCAATGACGCTTGACCTCGCGCCCGGAGAGCCAATTGCCGGTGCCTACACAACTGTCTCGGGTTCATGGCTCATGGCGGATTCACCCTGGACCACGACCGTCAACTCCACGCCTCAGGTTGTGTGTTCCAGTGTCGATTTGGGCAACACGAACAGCTATGGCGCATTCACATGCACCTTCCCGATGCCGAGCAACCTTGAGCCTGGTAATCACACTGTTGTTCTGGTCGGAACCGCGCCCGATGGTTCAGAGCTCACACGCACGGCTAACTTCACAATCGATGCCTCGGGTAACCTTGTGAGCTGGGCCTACAACACCGATTTGCCCGCGGCCGACGCTGGTTTGCCCAACACGGGTTTGACCATCGCGATCATCGCCGGTGAAACCTTGCTCGGATCGGCCCTCCTGTTCGGCGCATACATGGCGTTCGGCGCGAAGGGCAGCCTTCGCTTCGCAGCGATGGATGAGCGTCTCGCAGTGATGAACCGCAAGCTCAACCGCTTGTACGGTTCGAACCGCAATAACAGGTAGTGCGCGAAAGAACGATCAAAGAGCGCCCCGCGAAAGGGGGGCGCTCTTTGATGGGCGGGTTCGGACGCGCTCATCTAGGTGAAGCGACTGAATGACAACAAGGATTCCGGGCCTGCACAGGAAGACCGCATCATGAAAGTCACCTCGAAGGGGGCCGGATTGGCAACTCGTCCCGCCACAACAAGACAACGCCCCTGTGTTGGGGCGTTGTCTCGTCGCGTCTCGATGGCGAGAACGCTGTGTAATCAGCAGCAACCGGTGTCGTCGCAGCATCCACCGCCGCCATCCGAAATTTCGTTGAGCTGGGTCATGTCGCCTCCCTCCTGAAAAAGAACTTTGTGCATACATCGAAAAGAATCGATGTGATGAAACAGTACCATCTTCATATCGATGATTGTCAATGTATAGTTTCAAGTGTGGTGAACAGCGAAACTTGGACGATTGCTCCGTCGACAGCCTCTATCGCATTGCAGCTTAAAGCCCTGGGCGACGAGACACGCTTGAGTCTCCTCCTCAAGGTTGCCAGCGCAGAGTCGAAAGATGGAGCCTGCATCTGTGACCTCACGCCCGACACGAAACTCGCACAGAGCACGGTGAGTCACCACATGAAGATGTTGGTTGGCGCGGGTTTGCTTAGCCGCACTCAGAGGGGAAAATGGGCCTACTTTTTGCTGACGCCTGCCGCCACAAATGTCTTGAACGCGGTCGGGCTGGGTTCGCGCGTATGCGCAGATGACGGAGACGATCAGTAGTCCATCCGCGCACGATCGAAGGTGTTGCCTCGTGAACAACCAAGACAATTAACTACCTCAAAGTTAATTACTTGCTAGTCTTGTCGACGGAAGCTCGATTAGCAAAGGAACTCATCACATGTCACGACGCAAAAGCATCATCACTGCTCTGTCCGCCACGCTCACGACTGCGGGTCTCGTGGTGCTCGGTGCGGGACTCACCTCCCCAGCGCAAGCGATTGATCCACTACCTGCCACGGACAAGATGTACGTGCTCAGCTGCCCCGAGGGGATCTTTGACGACCCAACCTCAACTTTCACCCTGTTTTACAACGACCTCACGACGCCTCTTAACTCGATGCAGTTGTTCAGCGTCGACCCCGTGACTGCGGAAGCGACGCCCATCGGCGACGGTTCGGGCTCGAACGTCCAGACTCAGGGTGGCTCTTCTTCGTACATGGATTCGTGTGCTTCTGAACCAGCGTGGAACCCCGTGACGCAGACTGCTTATTTTGGCGCATTTGTTTATGATTCCGGCTCGGGCGGCCGTTTTTTGATGACTCTTGATTTGGAAACGGGAGAGTCAACGGAAGTTGGTGAATTCAGTGGTTTTGACACGGGTGCTGTGGAGTGTGGCACCGACTTCCAGAGCCTCGCAATCGGAACAAATGGGGCGGCGTATGTCTTCGATTCAAACGCCTGCCTCTACTCACTTGACCTCGCTACTGCTCAGGTGACCTACATCGGAGGTGTGGCCAATGGTGACGCGGGACGCTACTACCCGCAGGCGTGGTCGCTCGATCCGGCAACGCAAGTGTGGCAGGCACTCGATAATGAGGACGAGTTTTTGAGCTCGGTTGATGTCACCACGGGAAATCTGTCGGCATCTGGTCCGACAGTAACCTTCGACGGCCCGTACGACCCGCAGTCGCTCGAGTTCGATTCGCTGGGAAGAGGTTGGGTACTCAACGAAGAGTCCGCACCAGGCTCTTCATCAAGCGTCTCCAACTTGTATGCCCTCGACCCTGCCAGCGGTGACGTGACCTTGGTGGGTGAACCGTACACTGACGCTGACGGTACGTTCTCATCAACCGCACTGCTCATCACCCGCCCCGCAACGGAGCTTGCCAACACCGGCCTTGGCAGTTCGACCGCGTGGATGTGGAGCACGATCGGCGCGTCACTACTTGTAGCCGGCATCGCGCTTGCTGTAGCTCGCCGCCGACTCAACTAGTTACGCCACAGACCACCTACGTTGTGGTCCCGGCAGGTTGCTCGGCCTAGAGCCCCTGCGCGAGCCGATAGTAGGCAGCGTTCCAGCGCACCTCTTTCTGAAACTCGCGCAGGGTCGTGTGCTCGTCGATGACGAGCAGTTCGGCGCCGGCCATCTCCGCCCAGTCGCGGAACACGTCGACCCCAACTGCGGTGCTCATCACGGTGTGGTGGGCTGCTCCTGCGGTGAGCCAAGCAGCGGCGGATGTCGCGAAGTCGGGCTGTGGCTTCCACACGGCGTGCCCGACCGGAAGGCGGGGCATGGGTGCGTCGAGGGGCACGTTATCGACGACGTTGGCGACGAGCCGGAACCGGTCACGCATATCGCTGAGGGCAACGACCACGGCGGGACCCGAGTCGGCCGTGAACACGAGGCGCACGGGGTCATCCTTGCCCCCAATGCCGAGCGGGTGGATTTGTAGGCTCGGTCGGGCGGTGGTCAGCGACGGGCTCACTTCGAGCATGTGTGCACCGAGGATCTTCTCCTGGCCCGGGGTGAGGTGGTACGTGTAGTCCTCCATGAGGGATGCACCACCGGGCAGGTCCGCACCCATGACGTTAGCGACGCGCACGAGAATTGCGGTCTTCCAGTCTCCTTCAGCCCCGAAACCGTACCCATCGGCCATGAGGCGTTGCACGGCGAGACCAGGAAGCTGCTTCAGGCTTCCCAAGTCTTCAAAGCTTGTCGTGAATGCGCCGAAGCCACCGCCTTCGAGGAAGGAGCGCAACCCGAGTTCGATTGCTGCGCCATCACGGAGCGACTGGTGCCGAGCTCCATCCTTGAGTAGCTCTGGCACAACGTCATAGGAGGTGAGGTATTCGTCGACGAGGTCGTCAATCGCTGACTCAGTCGTGGCGTCCACAGCCTCGACGAGTTCGTTCACACCCCATGTGTTGACCTGCACTCCGAACCGGATTTCGGCTTCGGTCTTGTCGCCCTCGGTGACGGCTACGTAGCGCATGTTGTCGCCGAAGCGAGCGAGCTTGAGGTTCTGCGCGGCATCCCAGCCGGCTGCGGCGCGCGCCCAGTTGGCGACTTGCGTGATCACTGCCGGGTTGGAGACGTGGCCGACGACGGTCTTGCGGGGCAGGTTCATTCGGCTGAGA
>JBIISS010000118.1:0-4358 GCA_044340895.1 Microbacteriaceae bacterium | reverse complement strand
CCTCGTCGGCAAAGACGTCTTCGGCGAGTTCGACGGCAATCGCGTCGTGGCTGACCACAGAGACGAGGGAGACTCCCGCGCCCACAGCGAACGCCGACGCGGCCGCGAGCCCCACCCGCAGACCGGTAAACGGTCCGGGGCCCACACCGGCAACCACCGCTTCAATGTCGGTGTTTGTCACTCCCGCGAGCGCGAGTGCGTCACGAATCAACTCGCCGATAACTTCGGCGTGGCGCATGGAATCAAATTCGTTGACCTCCCCGCGCACGACCCAGCCGTCAGTGACCGCCACACTCGTGCCGATTGACGTATCGATGCACAAGCGAATCACGACGACCACCTCGCGCCATGGCCGGTCATGGTGACGGTGCGCGGTTCGGCAGCGAGGTCACCTTCGGCGTCGTTCTCGCCAGTGATCTCATCGGTTGTGCCCGCGGCGCCGGCCCCCTGAGGTCGCTCGATTTCAACGTCGAGCCACTCGTCAATCAGTTTCTCGACGATTCCCCGCCCCCATTCCACGATCGTGATCGAGTGCGCGAAGTCGATGTCGAGGTCATCGAGTTCCATGGCGTTAGAGAGCCGATATGCATCAACGTGCACGAGAGGTGGCCCGCCAACCAACGATGGATGCGTGCGCGCGAGCACGAATGTCGGGCTCGTGACCGGGCCGCGCACGCGAAGCCCCTCGCCGATACCGCGGGTAAGGGTGGTTTTGCCCGCACCGAGCGGGCCGGTCAGCACGAGCACGTCTCCGGCACGCAGGTCGCGGGCAAGTTCGAGTCCGAGCGCGTGCATGTCGTCGGGCGTTTCGATGATTCGGGTCGACACGACTATGCCCCGATGAAGGTGCGAACGACTCGTCCGCCGAGTTGAGTGACGACTTCGTAGCCGATTGTGTTGGTGGCCTCCGCCCAGTCTTGAACCGTGGGATGCCCGTTCGCCGGGTCTCCGAAGAGCACCACTTCATCCCCCACTGCAACGTCGGCCTGATCGCAATCGACAACAAACTGATCCATGGCCATTCGCCCGGAAACCGCAAAGCGCTGACCATTGATGACGACTGGGCCGCGGTCGCTGGCGGCGCGGGTGAGCCCCTCGCCGTACCCCATGGGAACGAGTGCCAAGCGAGACGTCGCCGATGTGCGGTAGGTGAGGTTGTAACTCACGCCAGTACCCTCAGGAACCTCGCGCACCGCTGCGACACGGGCGCGCAAGGTCATGACGGGTCGCAGTCCAAATTCCTGCGGTGTTCGCGTATCGATCGGAGAGATGCCATAGGTGGCGATACCGATGCGCACCATGTTGTAGTTGAGCTGCGGCAGCGTGAGCGCGGCGACACTGGCCGACAAGTGTGTGATCGCAGGTGCGAGTCCTGCGGCACGTGCGAGGTCAATGGCGGCGTCGAACCGCACGCCCTGAGCGAGGTCATCCTCGGCAGAAGCATTCGACAGATGAGAAAAGATACCTTCCACCGTGATGGACCCGTGCGCCTCGAGCTCGGCAGCCCGAGCAAAGAATGACGCCCAGTTGTCGGCCGAGACGCCGTTGCGGCTCAAACCCGTGTCAACCTTGACGTGTACGACGGGACGAACCGCGGCCGCATGCCCGGCACGAGCGACCGACTCGAGTTGCTCGACAGACGAGACGCAGACGGTGATGTCGGCAGTGACAGCTGCGATGAAGTCTTCACGCGGATCGTGCAGCCAGGCGAGCACGGGTGCGGTGATGCCAGCGGCACGAAGCGCCAACGCCTCCGTGACATCGGCAACGCCCAAGTGCGTTGCACCACCGGCGAGCGCGGCCTGAGCAACAGGTACCATCCCGTGCCCATAGGCATTTGCCTTGACAACGATCAGAAAGAATGGCGTTCCGATGCGCGCGCGCAGCGACGCGACATTGTCACGAACGGCAGAAAGGTCAATCACGGCCTCCCGAAATGGGCCGTCGACCGGAATGAGGGTCACGCGCTCTCCGCAACCACGAATGCGACAGCCATCCCGCCATCGTGCGACAACGACAGGTGCACGTTCGTGATGCCCTTTTCTTCGGCCATGCGCAGGGCCTCACCGGCGAGCACGAACGACGGTTTTCCGGCTTCGTCTTTCACGACACTGACATCGTGCCAGCCCATTGATCCCGATTCACCGAAAGCCTTGATGAGCGCTTCTTTGGCAGCAAATCGGGCGGCGAGTGACGCGGGTGCAAGACCGCGCTCACCCAGCGTAAAGAGACGAGATGCGAGCCCCGGAGTGCGCTCGAGAGCGCCCGTGAAGCGCTCGATGTCCACGGTATCCACACCGACTCCGATAATCATGGTGGCTCGCTCGTGCTACTCGACAGTGACAGACTTCGCCAGGTTGCGAGGCTGGTCGACATCGAGACCCTTGGCGTCGGCGAGTTCCATCGCAAAAATCTGCAACGGAACAACGGCCAAGATGGGCTCAAACAACGGGCCGGCAAGGGGAATGCGAATGACATCATCGGTGAACGGCAACACGGCCGCGTCACCGGCTTCGGCAATCGCAATCACGCGGGCACCACGAGCACGAATCTCTTGGATGTTGCTGATGACCTTCGAGTGCATTTCAGCCGACTTGCGTGGGCTCGGCACAATGACAAAGACCGGCTGGCCGTGATCAATCAGCGCAATCGGGCCGTGCTTCAACTCGCCCGCGGCAAAACCTTCAGCGTGGATGTAGGCGAGCTCCTTGAGCTTCAACGCGCCCTCGAGCGCGATGGGGTAACCCACGTTGCGGCCAAGGAAGAGCACCGACTGTGAGTCGCTCATCCACTTCGCCAAGGTGCGAATGTCGCTACCAACAAGCAACACCTCGGCAAGCTTGGCAGGCAAGTCATTCAGTTCGCCCGCGAGAGCGCGAAGTTCTGTGTCGTCGACGGTGCCACGAACCCGTGCGATGTGCAGACCGATGAGGTACAGCGCCGTGATCTGAGCGACAAAAGCTTTCGTCGATGCAACGGCAACCTCGGGTCCGGCGTGCGTATAGACAACGGCGTCGGACTCGCGCGGAATCGTTGCGCCCTGAGTGTTGCAAATGGAGATGGTCTTGGCGCCACGTTCCATCGCGTAACGCACGGCCATCAACGTGTCCATCGTTTCGCCCGACTGGCTGATTGAAATCACCAGTGTCGTCGGCGTGATGACCGGGTCGCGGTATCTAAACTCGTGGCTGAGCTGAACATCCACCGGGATGCCCGCCCACTTTTCAATCGCGTACGACCCCACCATTCCGGCATACGAGGCCGTGCCGCAGGCAATCAGGATGATGCGCGAAATGCCCGCGAGAAGGTCTGCGCCAAGTTCGTCGATTTCGGGCAGCACAACGTGGCCGTCGACAATGCGTCCGCGAATGGTGTTGGCGACGGCGTCAGGGTTCTCGGCGATTTCTTTCGCCATGAAGCTCGACCATCCGCCCTTTTCACTCGCCGACGCGTCCCACTCAACCTCAAAGCGCTCCGGCTCGACAATGTCGCCAGCGAACGTCGTTACGGTGACCGAATCCGGCGTAATCGCAACGATCTGATCTTGTCCCACGGCTGCGGCGTGGCGTGTGTGTTCGACGAATGCGGCGACGTCGGAACCAAGGAAGTTCTCTCCATCACCAAAACCAATGACGAGCGGTGAGTTGTGACGCGCAGCCACAATCAAGTTGGGCTCGTCGGCGTGAACGGCAAGCAACGTGAACGCGCCTTCAAGTCGATTGACCGTCTCAGCAAAAGCCGTGCGCAGGTCACCCGTCGACTTGAACGTGTCAGAAAGCAGAACCGCCGCGACCTCGGTGTCGGTCTCACTGACGAACTCGTAGCCCTTGGCAATCAGCTCGTTCTTGATCTCAAAGAAGTTCTCGACAATGCCGTTGTGAATGAGCGCCAGGCGACCATTGTCGGCCAAGTGTGGATGCGCATTCACATCGGTCGGTGCACCGTGCGTCGCCCACCGGGTGTGTCCAATGCCAGTGTGACCGGCGGCAAGAGGGTGAGATGTCAAGTTGTCGACCAGCGCCTGAAGCTTTCCGGCCTTCTTGGCCGTGACCATTTCGCCCGTCTCGGTGAGCACGGCAACCCCGGCAGAGTCGTAACCGCGGTATTCCTGGCGCTTGAGCCCGCCCAAGAGCACGCTGAGCGTGTCTTGGCGACCTACATATCCGACGATTCCGCACATGTTCTCAAGTTTACGCGTGCGGTGCCCGGCTGAGTTCCCCTGGGCAGTATCTGCGCGCCCGCGCACGACGCGTGAGCACAATGCAGGGCAGAATAGAGCGGTGTTCGAAGACGCCCCCGCGGTTGACAGTATCCCCGACCCAACCGCACCGCTGAGTGTCATCGAGTCGACGCCGTTT
>JBIISS010000117.1:0-4392 GCA_044340895.1 Microbacteriaceae bacterium | reverse complement strand
AATGGGGTCGTGATGATCCAGTCGATGTAACGCAGTGGCATGGTCGAGCCAATGTCACCCGCGAGAGCGAGGTTCATCATGTTGTAGTACATGATCGCTGCAACGAACGTGATGATCGCTGCGTAGATCGCGACGCTACGGTGCTGTGGCTTCAGCTCCGGCTTCTCCATTACGAAGTAAACGGTACCGGCAGCCATACCGACGAATCCGAGGACGAACAGTGCGGTCGTTGCTACTGCGAGCATCGAGTCACCTTGGGTAAGTGAAAGCATCTTCTTTGAAACCTTTCCAAAAGATAACCGGCGCGATTTGCACAGGCTTCGTTCAGATTACGCCCACATTGGGGTGATGCCAAGACCCGGCACGCGCAAAATCTTTCGACACGTGGGGAAAGTCCTAATCGCGTGAACGACCCCGTAGCGAATCAAAAAAACGCGCGGGAGCGAGGGCGTGCACCGCGGACCTTTCGGGTTGGACCTCCAGATCACTCCGGGGCTCGTGTCATCGAAGAACTTTAGCTACAAGCCAGACTGAATCGCAATCAAACCGGGGAAGACCGCGAATGCGATTGTCACCGGAAGAATGAGAAAAACCAGCGGAATCAACATCATCACCTCGTTGCGGCCCGCTGACTCCACGAGCCTGTTCTTGGCCTCCTCTCGCGCATCGGCAATTTGGGCTGCGAGAACGTCGGCGATGGGCGTACCACGCTCCACGGTTGCCGTGAGGTGTTCAACTACTCGGGTGAATGACGGCACCCCGGCATTTCGAGCGCAGTTTTCGAGAGCGGTCGTGACGGGTATTCCCAGAGCAATCTGGGCGAGTGCATCCCGCATCGAAACGCTGAACGGACCTACGCCGAGGGCACTGACACGTGTCAGAGCAGAGACCAGGTCTTCTCCCGCGGATGCGCACAAGCTCAGCATCTCGAGTGCCGCGGTCATTTCTTCTTCGAGCTGCCGGGCGCGAAGCCTGACTCGTCGGTGAAGAGACCACAGGGGCAATGCCCACCCTGCGGCGCCTCCCAAAACCACGAAGCCAACGGTTGGCGAGAGCGACTGGAACGTGAACCCGTAGGCCCCACCTGCGACGAGTCCGGCCAGAGCGCCGCCCGCGGCAAACAAGACTCGCCGCAATTGCCACTCGGTTGATTCAACCGATGAGCCGGATCGCCGAATCAGGTCAGCGACACCTGTATTGACATGCGCGATTCGCGACCGGCGCACCCGACCCCGCCACGTCGTGCCAATGTTTTGCTGCCGGTTCGTTGCCAGGTGATGCGCGTCAGCAGAAAGGTCAGAAATGTAGGGGGCAATGCGAAGCGACATCGCTCTTTTCGGAAGACGCGCCGACTGCCACATCAACCACGTGCCTGTGCCGAGGCCTAGACCTGTGAGCATGGCGACGAGCGCGATGGTCATGCGAACCATCTCCGTTCGATCGAGACCTTGCCGATGCGGGTCATGGCGCGATAGGCAATGGCAGTAACGGCCAGTCCGCCGAAAATGATGACCGCGCCGGCGGGGCTCTGGTACGCCTGGGCCGCTTCGGGTCGGGTCGAAAGGAGAAGCACAACAACCCACGGTGCTGCCGCACCGATGCCGGCTGCCACCCGGATCCAACTCTGTCGTGCTTCGATCTCTCTCGTGACGGCGAGATTCTTTCGAAGGCTTGACGACAGCTCCCGCAAGACCGCTGTCAACCGAGTACCACCGAGATCACGCGTTACCTTCAGGGCCTCGACAATTCGATCTCCGGACGCGTCGGACCAGTCCCCCTTCAGTTCGTCGAGACAGAGACCAACATGTGCCGACGTCGACACTCTGTCGCCAAATCGCAAGGCCGCCGACGAAATGGTTGACGGCATCACAGATCCAAGATGAACAACTGCTTCCACGATGTTGCATCCCGAACGAATGGACGAAATCAGCGTGTCAACCACGTCGGGCCACAGCGATGCTCGGGCACGGGCGAGACGACTCCGCCGCACCGAAAGAAAGCCGAGTGGTGCGAGGGCACCAACTATGCCGGCGCACACAGCGAGAGCGGTTACCGGCGTGATGAGGAGCAAGGTCACTACGAGTCCGAGAGAAAAGGCCATCGACCCGGCAATGAAAGAGCCGGGTGCAACCCGGGCAAATCCTGCGGCATCCAGTCGTTCGCGCAAGCGACGAAACAGGATGTTGATCGGACGAGGTCGAACGCCGTGAGCAGGCCCCCGTGTCGAGTGGGGCCAGAGAAAGTGAGACCCGAAGAGAAACATACCAATTCCGGTTGCGAGAGAAATGACGGCAGCAATTTCATCGATTGACAAGTGCTTCATGCCGAACCATCATTCAAGACCACACGAGGGTCGAGACCGGCGAGCTCAAAGCGATCCAGCCGAGGGACGTTGAGACCCGACCACACCAGCGCCCCGTCGCGTCGTTCAAAGATTCGGACGACGTCGACGATTCCATCGACGATGCGTCCAGACGGCATCACAATCTCGCGAACTCGCCGTGAACCAAATCGGTCGAGTTCACAATGAACCACAACATCGATGCAGCCGG
This sequence comes from Microbacteriaceae bacterium, assembly GCA_044340895.1. GTDB lineage: Bacteria > Actinomycetota > Actinomycetes > Actinomycetales > Microbacteriaceae > RFQD01. Next base: position 1,840 of record JBIISS010000117.1, on the reverse strand, counting down.
CGACAGTGGGTTGAACGAATGCCGCGTCGATGTTGCGACCGGCCAACAGCGGCAGTGTGCACAGCTTCGTCAGCGCGTCGGATGCACTGTTCGCATGAATGGAACACGCCCCCGGTAACCCGCTGTTTAGTGCAATGAGCAGATCGAGGCTCTCCGCTTCCCGAACCTCACCGACGACAAGCCGATCGGGGCGCATACGCAGTGCCTCCTTGATGAGTCGGCGCAAACTGACGTCTCCGGTGCCCTCGAGGTTTGGCTGGCGGCACTGCATCGAGACGACATCGTCGACACGCACATCCAACTCAAACGTTTCTTCGACGGTGACGATTCTTTCCCGCTCACGCGCGCACGACAGCAGTGCATTCAGCAACGTCGTCTTTCCGGCCTGGGTTGCCCCGGAGACGAGGATGTTTGCGCGCGCCAAGACACACATGCGAATGAATTCCGCCGCCTGCATCGTCAACGACTCCCGCTCCACCAAGTCGGACATCGACACGATTGATTGCGAGAACTTTCGAATGTTCACCGACCAATGCCGACGAGTGATGTCGGGAATAACGACGTGGAGTCGAGAGCCATCAGGTAGAGACGCATCGACAAACGGCGTCGACAGGTCAACTCGCCGATGTGTTGTGCGCAGCATGCGCTCCACTAGCTCGCGAACTTGCCCTGGCTCGAGCGAAAGATTCGTTCGCTCTGATACTCCCGAGCGAGCCACAAAAATTTCGTGTGGTGAGTTGATCCAGATTTCTTCGATGGTCGGATCGTCGAGCAGGGGCTGCACTGGCCCGAAGCCGCTGATCTCGGCGCGCACATGCCGGAGCAATTCGCTTTCGCTCTGAGCCGTGACCTCACCCGTGTCGATGCGCTTACCCACTTCTTCGGCGAGCGCGTGATCAATGGAGTCGGGTGTCAGCAAGAGATGACCCCGGAGGTTTTGCCGAGCAGCTCGCACGAGTGCGTCAACAGAGTTCGCTGATGTCATCGACAGATTCTGATGGCGAAGTGCTCGATGCGCACCAGTTATCCCCACACATCGCGAATCGTCGGGGGCGTCACGCGATTTAGACTTGAGCTATCGCGGGAGTGGTGAAATTGGCAGACACGCAGGATTTAGGTTCCTGTGCTTTCGAGCGTGAGGGTTCAAGTCCCTCCTTCCGCACACGAAAAAGGCAGCGAGAGCTCGTTCACGGCCGATGCACAGATTAGGTAAGGCTATCCTTACTTCATGACAACTCACGTCCCCCTGTCACAGCTGATCCGTGACGCGTCCCGTCAACAACACAGTGACGCAGAAAACAGCACGTTCATCGCACGACTCATGAAGGGCGAGCTCGATCTCGCGGCATACACGCGATATCTCGCTAATCTCTCCTGGCTGTACAGCGCACTCGAAAATCAGTCCGTGACGGGCGCACCATTTCCGTCATCCGAAAATCTCTGGGATGACCGCCTCGTGCGAAGCGACTCAATTCGAGGCGACCTGGAGCATCTCGGCGTGACAGACCCGGACTCCATTAGTCCGACGCCCGCGATGCGTGAGTACGTCGACCACATCACGTCACTTGGCGGCAGGGCCGACTTCCGACTCGTCGCACACCACTACACGCGCTATCTCGGCGATTTGTCCGGCGGCCAAGCCATCGCTGCTCTCGTTGCGCGCCACTACGGTGCGACAGAAGACCAACTGAGTTTCTATCGGTTTGATCAGATTCCCGACCTCGTGAGATTCAAGGAGTCCTACCGAAGCATTCTTGATGGCCTTCAGCTCACTCCAGACGAGAGAGCAGCACTGGTTGACGAGGTTAAACTTGCCTTCACCTTCAATCAGCGCGTTTTC
>JBIISS010000116.1:0-4408 GCA_044340895.1 Microbacteriaceae bacterium | reverse complement strand
TTCAGGATGCTCTTGCCCTCGTGCTCCCCGTCTCGTGTGCCGCGTGTGGAGAACCTGATCGACGCCTGTGTGCCGCGTGTCGAGCGCAACTCGAGCCAGAGGTGTGTCTTTTGGGCGTCGCCGTCGAAACGAGCACGTTGCTCACGTCAACCGGACCCAGTTTCACGGTGGCGTCAGCCGGCCCGTACACCGGGCCCCTTGTCGAGGCGGTGCACGCGCTCAAAGAAGAGCACCGCACCGGTATCGCTCGAGATCTCGCATTCCGATTGAGCGCGAGTGTGGACCACCTCATGACATCCGTTGTCAACGGGACTGCGTCTGCGCGCGACATCCTGTTCGTGGCGCCTCCCTCGTCGCGCGCAAACTTTCAGGCACGAGGGTTCGAGCCCATCGAGTTGCTTGCGCGGCACGCGAAGATTCCTCTCTCGCGGGAACTACGCGCGGTACGCGCGCGCGTCGACCAGACGGGTCTCGGCGCGAGTGAGCGAGACGACAACGTGCGCGGCAGCTTGATCGCCCGACGCCCGTTGGCCGGTGCATCCGTGATTCTCATGGACGACCTCGTCACGACGGGTGCGACGCTTCGGGAGATGAATCGTGCCCTCTGTGCCGCGGGTGCTCGCGTTCTCGGTGCGGCCACGCTCGCGCACACACCACGAAGGTTTCCGTCGAGGCACAAGGCTTGAGGTTTGCTGAAAAACAGATGACAGACGGTGCAGACAGGACTAGGTTTCGAAAAAAGGGAGGCGTGGAAGAATCCGCCGGACTCGTAGGCGGCACGCCGACAGCCGGGAGGAACACGCCATGAAGCTCAACATCGTCGCCCGTCACATTCAGGTCACTGAGCGATTTAGTAACTACGTCGCAGAAAAACTCGAAAAAGTTGAGCATCTTTCGGATAAAGCCCTCGAACTCGATGTCACCGTGAGTCGTCATCACGCAGGCAAGGGGCTCATCGGCGGAGATCGGGTTGAACTAACGCTCGTCGGCCGGGGACCGATACTGCGTGCCGAATCAGATGGTGAAGACAAATACGCCGCTTTTGATCTGGCTCTTGGCCGCCTACTCGAACGTTTGCGTCGCGCAAAAGACAAGCGAAAGGTTCACCGCGGCGGTGCGCATCACCTCACCTCGTTGCGCGAAGCATCGGCCGATGGTTTCGCCGGACTCGACGTGACACCGGCGTCAGCCGAGGCGTTGGGAATCAACACCGGTCCGATTGAGAATCCGCACGAGGATGACGACTACACGCCCATCCTTATTCGCCAGAAAGTCTTCGCCGCCTCGGCCATGACACTCGATGATGCGCTCTACAACATGGAGGCCGTCGGTCACGACTTCTACCTCTACATCGATGCCGAAACGGCGCGCCCGAGTGTCGTTTATCGGCGCAAGGGCTGGCATTACGGTGTGATCTCCATCGACGAAGTTGTCGCTGCGGAGCGCGCCAGCTAGGGCTCTGGCCGGGGTACAAACCGGCTCGATTCAGGTTTCGCCGCAGTCAAACGGGTAACATAGTGGTCGGTTCGTGTCATTATCGCGAGCCGCCCATCCGACCGATTTGTCGGTGAAGATGCATTAGGAGACGAGCGCTCGTGGCCAACATTTTGGACAAGGTACTTCGCGTTGGCGAGGGCCGTACCCTCCGCAAGCTTGAAAGTTTCGCCCGAGCCATCAACGGGCTCGAAGAAGGCTTCACGCACCTCTCAGACGAAGAGCTTCGCGGTGAAACCACCGAGTTCCGTCAGCGCTTCGCCGACGGTGAGTCACTCGACCACATGCTCCCCGAAGCGTTCGCGGCGGTTCGAGAAGCTGCCCGCCGCACCATTGGCTTGCGTCACTTTGACGTTCAGCTCATGGGTGGTGCCGCACTTCACCTTGGCAACATCGCCGAAATGCGCACGGGTGAAGGCAAGACTCTCGTTGCGACACTCGCCGCTTACCTCAACGCAATTGTTGGCCGTGGCGTTCACGTCATCACGGTCAACGATTACCTGGCCAGCTACCAGGGTGAACTCATGGGCCGGGTCTTCCGTGCCTTGGGCATGACCACGGGCGTAATCATTGCTGGGCAAACCCCGCAACAGCGTCGCGAGCAATACATGTGCGACATTACGTACGGCACAAACAACGAGTTCGGTTTCGACTACCTGCGCGACAACATGGCCTGGCAGTCATCTGAGCGCGTGCAACGAGGTCATTACTTTGCCATCGTCGACGAGGTTGACTCGATTCTGATCGACGAGGCGCGCACGCCACTCATCATCTCTGGTCCGTCGTCGGGCGAGGCTAACCGTTGGTTCAGCGAATTCGCCACAATCGCAAAGTCGCTCGTCGAAGGCGAAGACTACGAAGTGGATGAGAAGAAGCGCACCGTGGGTGTGCTGGAGCCCGGTATCGAAAAAGTCGAGGACTACCTCGGCATCGACAACCTGTACGAGTCGGCAAACACGCCACTCATTTCGTTCTTGAACAACTCGATCAAGGCGATGGCCCTGTTCAAGCGCGACAAAGACTATGTCGTGATGAACGGTGAAGTTCTGATTGTGGATGAGCACACCGGCCGTATTCTCGCCGGCCGCCGCTACAACGAAGGTATTCACCAAGCGATTGAGGCCAAAGAAGGCGTCGAGGTCAAGGCTGAGAACCAGACCCTCGCTACGGTGACGTTGCAGAACTACTTCCGCATGTACGAGAAGCTTTCGGGCATGACCGGTACGGCTGAGACCGAAGCCGGCGAGTTCATGAGCACCTACAAGCTCGGTGTGGTTCCGATTCCGACGAACCGCCCCATGGTTCGTAAAGACAACTCCGACATCGTCTACAAGAACGAGGTCATCAAGTTTGAGATGGTTGCGAGCGACATCGCCGAGCGCCACGCGAAGGGGCAGCCGGTTCTCGTCGGTACGACCAGCGTTGAGAAGAGCGAGTACCTGTCGAAGTTGCTCGCGAAGCAGGGCATCCGTCACGAAGTTTTGAACGCGAAGAACCACGCACGTGAAGCGGCCATCGTCTCGCAGGCCGGCCGCCTCGGTGCCGTAACGGTAGCCACAAACATGGCCGGTCGTGGTACCGACATCATGCTCGGTGGTAACGCCGAGTTCCTCGCCGTTTCGGAGCTCGCGGCAAAGGGCTTGAATCCGGCCGAGACGCCCGAAGAGTACGAAGCAGCGTGGGGTCCGACGTTCGACAAGGTCCGGGCGCAGGTTGCCGAAGAGGCCGCGAAGGTCATCGAGGTGGGTGGTCTTTATGTGCTCGGCACCGAGCGCCACGAGTCTCGCCGTATCGACAACCAGTTGCGTGGTCGCGCCGGTCGTCAGGGTGACCCCGGTGAGAGCCGCTTCTACCTGTCGTTGACGGATGACCTCATGCGCCTGTTCAACTCGGGTGCCGCCGAGGCGATCATGTCGCGAAGCAACATCCCCGACGACACGGCTATCGAGTCGGGCATTGTGAGCCGGGCGATTCGCTCGGCCCAATCGCAGGTCGAGGCCCGCAACGCCGAGATTCGCAAGAACGTTCTGAAGTATGACGACGTTCTCAACCGCCAGCGCGAAGCCATCTATAGCGACCGCTCGCACATTCTCGAGGGCGACGACCTGCGTGATCGAGTACAGGTGTTTCTCACCGATGTGATCAACGACACGATTGCTGAGCACGCGGGCGTGGGCAACGGTGACGACTGGGACTTCGACGCTCTCTGGACTGAGCTCAAGACGATCTTCCCGATTTCAATCACCATCGACGAGGTCATTGCCGAGGCCGGCGCCAAGGGTCGCGTCAACCGCGACTTCGTTGTGCGTGAGGTGATGTCGGATGCGCGCATCGCGTATGAACGTCGTGAAGGTTCGATTGGCGAGCTTGCCATGCGTGAACTCGAGCGTCGCGTTGTGCTGTCGGTTATCGACCGTCGTTGGCGCGACCACCTCTATGAGATGGATTACCTCAAAGAGGGCATCGGTCTTCGCGCGATGGCTCAGCGTGACCCGCTCATCGAGTACCAGCGTGAAGGTTTCGCTCTGTATCAGGGCATGATGCAGTCGATCAAGAGCGAGTCGGTCGGCTTCTTGTTCAACCTTGAGGTTGACGTGCAGCAGGCTCCGGGCGACCCGGCTCACCCGAGTGTGGCCGCGAAGGGTCTCGCTCGTGACGAGGCGTCTGGCAACTTGAGCTACTCGGCTCCGGCAGCTGATGGCAGCGTTGAGGTTCGTAACCAGCGTGGTCAGGTTGAGGCTGCGGCGACGCGTCTCGCTCAGCGTCAGCAGGAGCGTGCCACGGCACCGGCCCAGCAGCCGGCACCGCAGCAGCGCCCCGGTGCTGCTCCCGCCGCACGTGGCGCTTTCGGACAGAAGGCCGAGGGCGAGCAGCCGATCAACCGCGCACAGCGTCGCGCCCAGGAAAAGGGCCG
>JBIISS010000115.1:0-4416 GCA_044340895.1 Microbacteriaceae bacterium | reverse complement strand
CTCCAGGTGCTTCAGTGCGGCGATCCGTTACTCAGCGTCAACAGTCGCCTGCTCGCACCGTTGCAGCACCGCGGGGGAGTCAACGGACGTCGCTCAGATCGGACTGGCAGACGTGACCGTCTATTTGATGGTCGGCGGTGGCACAGCGGGGCATGTCAATCCCATGATTGCAATTGCGCATGCGCTGCGCGAGCGAGACGCGTCTGCCGAGATACTTATGCTGGGCACGGCCGAGGGGCTCGAAGCCCGACTGGTGCCTGCGGCGGGATACGAGCTGATTACCATCGAAAAACTCCCGTTCCCCAGACGGTTGACCGCGTCGGCCTTGACGTTTCCTGTTCGCTGGCGCCGTGCCGTTCGTGCCGTGAGAGACGTGATTGTTCGGCGGCACGTTGACGTTGTCGTCGGCGTCGGGGGGTACGCATCGGCTCCGGCTTACGCGGCCGCTCGCGCACAGCGCATCCCCATCGTCATACACGAAGCGAACGCTCGTCCGGGGCTGGCGAATCGGCTGGGCTCGCGGTGGACTCATTTCGTTGGCATCGCAATTCCTGGAACACCTCTGCGCGACGCTCGACTGGTTGGAATGCCACTGCGAGTGGAATTTGAACACCTCGTCGACCCGGCTTCACGAGCAGAATTGAGGCGTTCATTTGGTCTCGACCCCGACGCGCTCACACTGGTTGTGACCGGCGGTTCTCTGGGAGCGCGTTCCATCAATGGCGCTGTCTCTGCGGCAGTGCCCGACCTGCGATCTGCCGGCGTGCAAATACTGCACATCACCGGCAGGCAAACTGCGCCAATCGGCTCGCAGGCCTTCGGTCACGTGGTGCTCGAATACTGTGATCGGATGCGCGACGCCCTCGCGTGCGCTGACCTCGTGGTTTCTCGTGCCGGCTCCTCGACAGTCAGCGAGTTGGCCGCTCTGGGGGTGCCCGCGGTGTTCGTTCCGTATCCAGTCGGAAACGGAGAACAGCGATTCAACGCGCTTCCTCTCGTCGATGCGGGAGGTGCGGTCTTGGTATCCGACGGTGAATTCACGCCGGCGTGGATCCGGGAAAATGCGCTTCCTCTCCTCCTCGATACGGCGCACCTGAACGAGATGGCACGCGCATCGGCATCTGTGGGGATTCGTGACGGTCGAGCGCGCATGCTCGACCTGATCGACGAGGCGATGGCTCCACTCACGAAGTGACCGGACTCGAGCCACGGGCAGAGACCTGCGTGGCGCTCACGGGACGCCCTTCTGCCTGAGTTAGAGTCGTCGTGAACTTAGCGCCACACGTGTGGCCAACCTCTTCGCAAGGACTCTGCGGTGATCAAGCCAGACCTGAATGTGACAGCTCCCGAAACGTGGGGCAAGGTGCACTTTGTTGGCATCGGTGGATCTGGCATGAGCGGAATTGCCCGCATGTTTGTCGAGTCAGGCATTTCGGTCACCGGATCAGACTCGCGAGAGTCTTCTGCCACGCACGCATTGAGGGATCTCGGCGTTGAGGTCAGCATTGGACACGACGCGGCGCATGTCGGTGGTGCTGATCAACTTGTCGTCACGGGTGCACTGTGGCAAGACAATCCGGAGTATCTGCTGGCCCGGGAGCGAGGTATCCCAGTCTTTCACCGCGCACAAGCGCTGGAATGGCTTACGAGAAGCAAGCGACTCGTTTCGGTTGCCGGAGCCCACGGCAAGACCACATCGACCGGCATGCTGATCACGGCCCTCAAGCACCTCGGCGAAGACCCCGGGTTCGTCAACGGTGGCGTCGTCCACGGACTCGGCAGAAGTGCGCAATCAGGTTCGTCCAATGAGTTCGTCGTTGAAGCTGACGAATCAGATGGTTCCTTTCTCATTTACTCGACAGCAATAGCTCTGATCACAAATGTCGATCCGGATCATCTCGACCACTACGGGTCGCATGACGCCTTCATCGACGCATTCGTCAAGTTTGCGTCGGCCGCGTCGGAGCTGGTGGTGATTTCGGCGGATGACCCCGGCGCAATTTCGGTTTCACAACAATTGAGCCACGACCGGGTGATCACATTCGGTGAGGACCCAGGAGCTGACGTACGCATTTCTGTGATCGACACCAGCGCAGGAAACGTGAGATTCGTCGTGGTCTGGAACGGGGAGTCGTTCGAGACAACCCTTCGCGTGCCTGGTCGCCACAACGCGATCAATGCTGCTGGCGTTTTTGCCGTTCTCGTCGGGATGGGCTTCGACCCGGCTTCGTCGATGGCGGGGATTGCCAAATTTGGCGGCACGGAGCGTCGCTTCGAACTTCACGCCGTTGTCGACGGTGTGAGCGTGTATGACGACTACGCGCACCATCCGACCGAAGTGGATGCGGTGCTGTCGGCAGCTCGCACGGTCGTGGGTGCTGGGCGCCTCATCGCTCTGCAACAACCCCACCTCTACAGCCGTACGGCGACAATGTGCGGTGAGTTCGCCGAAGTTCTCGAGAACAAGGCTGACGTGACGGTGTGCCTCGATGTTTATGGCGCGCGCGAAGACCCCGTCCCTGGCGTCACCGGTGAGCTCGTGACGAGTAAATTCGCTGACCCGCAAAACGTTTTTTATGAGCCGGATTGGGCGCAGGCCTCCGCTCGAATTGCCGAGATTTCTCGCCCCGGCGACTTTGTGATCACGCTGGGCTGTGGTGACGTCTATCGAATCATTCCGCAAGTTGTCGACGCGCTGACCCACCGCGCACCGTTGGCATGAAGCGCCCAGATTTTCCGCTGACGCCATCGTCACCTGAACGCCGACCGGCGGACGTGACGCTCCTGCCGAGTAGGCGACAGGATGCCAAATCGACACGACCGAAGCGTGCCAAGGAATCCCCGCCGAAATCGAGGCCCGCGCGCAAAGCCGAAAAGCAATCGTCGACGCGCAAGACTCGCGAGACAGGCGTTGCCCGCCGACAGCGCGAAGAAGCGGCCGACGCCCGAATGGCTCTACGAGAAGCCAGAAAAGCCCGCAAAGCGTTTGAACGCAATGAAGTACGGCGCTTTACGGCGCGGGTTCGCCGCCGTCGCCAAGCGTGGGCGGCCGCCCTCGTGTCGCTGCTGGCGGTGGGCGTTTTCGTCGTTGTGGGAGTGTTCTCTCCGGTTATGCGGGTTCAGACCATCACTGTGACGGGTACCACCCGAGTTGACCCTGCAGCTATTTCGGGGCAGCTGACCGACCAGATTGGTCAACCACTTCCGCTCGTCGACATCGGCCGAATCGAAGAAGTCTTGAGGCGACAGACCCTAATTGAGAGCTACTCGATAGAGTCGAGGCCGCCCAACGGGCTCATCCTTCATGTGGTCGAACGGCAACCGATTGTCTACATTCCCGTGGGCACAAAATTCGAGTTGATTGATGCGGCGGGCGTCACGATTGAATCTACGCCAGAGAATCCGGGAGATTACCCGTTGATTCGCGTGCCGAAAGATGAGGCCAAGGGGGTCGCGTATGCCGCGGCGATTGAAGTGCTGCAGAGCTTGCCCGCGGATCTTCGCAGCCGCATCTCCGAAATCTCAGCGTCGACGGCAGATGACGTCACCTACGTTTTCGGTGACACCGGACAGAGAGTTTTTTGGGGAAGCTCGGATGACGCAGCGCTCAAGGTGCGGGCACTCAGTGGGCTTTTGGCCAACTGGCCCCCGGGAACAGCCAACGAATATGACGTCTCGTCAAAGGACAACGTCGTCGTTCGCTAGACGCGCCACGATTTGGGTTCGGCGTGTCGTTCACCGAGACCGAGTTGGCGCCACCGTACTCTCGAGGGGATATGCAATTGCATACCCAGTATAACTTTAGACTTCGAGTTGAAGTTTAGGGTTTCCGCGGAGGCCGAACGTGAATACCAAGCAAAACTTCCTCGCCGTCATCAAGGTGGTCGGCGTCGGTGGTGGTGGCGTCAACGCAGTCAATCGCATGATCGAGCGCGGACTCAAGGGTGTCGAGTTCATTGCCGTCAACACTGACGCACAAGCCCTTCTCATGAGCGAAGCGGACGTCAAGCTGGATGTGGGTCGCCAACTTACTCGTGGACTCGGCGCAGGTGCCGACCCCGAGGTCGGTCGAAAAGCCGCCGAAGATCACGCCGAGGAAATCGAAGAAGCTCTGGCCGGCGCAGACATGGTCTTCGTCACCGCGGGCGAGGGCGGTGGCACCGGTACGGGCGGCGCTCCAGTCGTGGCGCGAATTGCCAAGTCGATTGGCGCGCTCACGATTGGTGTTGTCACGAAGCCCTTTGGTTTTGAAGGCAAGCGACGCGCGTTGCAGGCCGACGCGGGCATTGCGGCGCTGAGAAGCGAAGTCGACACCCTGATCGTTGTTCCCAACGAGCGCCTCCTGGAGATTAGTGATCGAAGCATTACCATGCAGGACGCCTTCACCACGGCCGACCAGGTACTCGTTGCCGGCGT
>JBIISS010000114.1:0-4461 GCA_044340895.1 Microbacteriaceae bacterium | reverse complement strand
CGACAGCCGTTCCCCGGGCCGGGGTTGGGCATCCGCATTGTGGGCGAAGTCACCGAGGAACGCCTCGACCTGCTGCGTCACGCTGATGCAATCGTGCGCGAAGAGCTCACGCTTGCGGGCCTCGACCAAGAAATCTGGCAGTGCCCGGTCGTGTTGCTTGCCGACGTTCGCTCGGTCGGCGTGATGGGAGATGGCCGCACCTACGGTCACCCAATCGTGCTGCGCCCCGTCTCGAGTGAAGACGCGATGACTGCCGACTGGACTCGCGTGCCCTACGACGTGCTCGCCAAGGTCTCGAACCGAATCACCAACGAGGTGGCGGGTGTGAACCGGGTGGTGCTCGATGTGACGAGCAAGCCGCCGGGCACGATTGAGTGGGAGTAAATCAAGCGACGAGGCAACACAGTGTGGGTTGTTAGTGGTACTACTTGTGTAACGGGCTCGCTGACTCTCTCGGCCACTCATCGCACCACAAAACAAAGGGGCACTTCATGGCCACAGCAAACACGTTCATTCCTGGCGAACCGGCTCCGCCGACGCCAGTCGGCGACCGCAACTTCACAACCGTCTGGATTCTCTCCCTCATTCTCGGCACCTTCGGCATCGATCGCTTCTATCTCGGCAAAGTGGGCACGGGAGTCCTGAAGCTCCTCACCCTCGGTGGAGTTGGAATTTGGTATCTGATTGACCTCATTCTGATTCTCACGGGTGGGGCTCGAGACAAGAAGGGCATGGCTCTGGCCAACGAACCGTCGAGTAAGAAGACGCAGTGGATTATCTCCGCCGCAGTGGTCGCCTTCTTCCTGCTGATCTCGGCAATCAACAACGCCACTGGGGGGTTACAAACGACGTCGGCTCCGGCCGAAAAGCCGATTGTGGAGACCACGTCCGCTGCTCCGGCTGCGACCAAGACGGCGACACCAACGCCGACGGTTGAGGAGGAAGTTGTCGAACCGCCGGCTCCCGCCGCTCCGACTGAAACGTTGAGTCAGCGAAATGCAAAAGCCACAGCACAGGACTACCTTGACTTCTCGTCGTTCTCTCGCTCCGGTTTGATTGGCCAGCTTGAGTACGAAGGATTCAGCACCGATGACGCGACGTACGCAGTCGATGCCATCAGTCCGGACTGGAACCAGCAGGCCGCTCAAACTGCTGCTGACTACTTGGAGTATTCGTCGTTCTCACGCCAAGGCCTCCTTGACCAACTTCTCTATGAGGGCTTTACGCCGTCAGAAGCTGAGTACGGCGTTACGGCCGTCGGCTACTAGCCGACCTGCACTGCGCACATGAGTGGCGAGGGCGACGCGCGAAGACGCGCCCGTCATTGCGAGTTTCGAAAAGGGCCCCGACTCATTGAGTCGGGGCCCTTTTCAATTGTTTGAGCAATAGGGGGTGTCGGCAGCGATGTCGCTCGCGTTACCCCGTGCGTCGAACTAGTTGCGGCTGATCGCGAGCAGACGCAGGATCTCGGTGTACAGCCAGATGACCGTCACCATGATTCCGAACCCACCGGTCCATTCGTACTTCGCGGGCATGCGGTTTGCGACTCCGTTGCGGATGAAGTCGAAGTCGAGCACGAGTGAGTACGCACCGAGCAACACGGCGAAGACACCAATGATCACGCCGAGCGGAATGCCGAAGATCGAGACGCCGCTCATGCCCCACGGGTTGTCAATCACGTTGAACATGACGAGGAACACGTTGATGAGGCTGAACGCGAGGTAACCGACCATCGCGATCATGAACACCTTGGTCGCCCGCGCGGATGCACGAATCTTGCCACTGGCGAACAGCGCGAGGGTGACTCCCACGACCGTCAGCGTTGCGAGCACGGCCTGGAAGACGATGCCGTTCCACTGTGCGTCGAACACGGCAGAGAGTGCTCCGAGGAACACACCCTGTGCGAGTGCGTACATGAGGATGAGCGGAGCGGACGGTTCGCGCTTGAAGATGTTGACCATCGCGAGCACGAAACCGACGATGCCACCGATAATCATGGCACCCGCGCCAGCGGCGGGGTTCACGTTGGTGAGCACCCACGAGCCGGCAGCGCCGACAACGAGAAGTGCGAACATGCCGAAGGTCTTGACCATCGTGCCTTCGATTGACATCGCGACGCCACTGACTGCGTTCGGCGAATCGAATCCACCGTTGCTCTGAGTCTGCGCCGGAGCCGCCTTGGCGGTCACGGTCGCGGCGGGTGCGTTGTACATCGCCTGAAGTTCTTCGGCAGACATCTCACGGGGAGGTGACATGAAGCCTTTGTTGCGGGAATATGCGGGGTTCGCCATTGCCGTGTGCAACCTTTCGTGTTGAGGGGTGCGTCTCGATGCGTCGTGCAAAAAAACGTCTGCTGACAGTTTAGGCAAGGCGCGCCACAGAAAACCTGAGAGTCGGGTGAAGGTCGCGCGCGTTAAAGTGAAAGCGTGACGGATGTTCCACTCGTGATTGCGCACCGCGGAGCCTGTGGCTACCGGCCGGAGCACTCCCGGGCCGCCTACGAGCTCGCATTCGAGCAGGGCGCCGACATGGTCGAGCCTGATCTTGTGGCGACGCGTGATGGAGTGTTGGTCATCCGCCACGAAAACGAGATTTCGGGCACAACCGACGTGGCCGACCGACCCGAGTATGCCGATCGCAAGACTGTGAAAATCGTCGACAACCAGCCGCTCGACGGGTGGTTTGTTGAGGATTTCACGTGGGATGAACTGCGCTCGTTGCGCTGTCGCGAACGCCTCGCGTCGCTGCGGCCGGAGGTGGCGGCGTTCGATGGGCAATTTGAGATTCTGCGCCTGACCGATTTGCTCCGGCTCATTGATGAGAAATCACCGACGACGCGCGTGTGCATCGAGCTCAAGCACGCCACCTACTTCGATGAGGAGGGTCTCTCACTCGATCACCTGTTGGCCAGCGATCTCGTTGAATGTGGCTGGGTGGCCAACGACGAGCGGTTGATCATTGAGAGTTTTGAGAAATCGATTCTTGTGCGCATGCGCGAGGCGGGCATCGGATCCCAACACGTCTACCTGCTCGAGAAGGGCGCAACGGCGTTCGACGAACTCGCGTGGGCGTCTGCCGAACGTGTTCCCGCGTTGAGCTATGCCGACGAGTTGTCCGAGGCTGGACTCGAAGCGTTCATGGGTCGCATGAGCGGGATCAGCGTGGACGTTCGCTTCTTGATGGATGCGCGAACGGGCGACATTTCGCGGGGCATCCAACTGGTTCGTCGCGCGCATGCGCTCGGGCTCAAGGTCTTCACCTGGACGCTTCGCCCCGAGAACCAGTTTCTTCCCGTCCCGTTCAGAATCGGTGACGACGAAGCGACGTGGGGTGATTACGCCACCGCCTGGCGCGGAGTAATGCAAACCGGTGTTGACGGAGTGTTTGCAGATTTTCCTGACCTCGCCATTGCGGTTCGAGGGTCTCTGTAGCCAACCCTCGATTGGCGGCTGTGGCGCGGTCGTGCGTCGGTGGTCGCCGATTAGACTTCGTTGAGTTATGACCGACCTCGCGCATCCCGATCCCCTTCTCGACGGGCTGAACCCACAGCAGGCGGAGGCGGTTCTCTACCGCGGACCCGCATTGCTCATCGTGGCCGGTGCGGGCTCGGGAAAGACGCGAGTGTTGACGCACCGCATCGCGAGTGTGATTCGCAACGCCGAAGCATGGCCGAGCCAGATTCTCGCCATTACCTTTACGAACAAAGCTGCGGCTGAGATGCGCGAGCGCGCCGAGCATCTGCTCGGTTCGGTCACCGAGGGCATGTGGATCTCGACATTCCACTCGTCGTGTGTGCGCATCCTGCGCCGTGAGGCCGAGAACTTTGGCTTCACGAAAAGCTTCACAATCTACGACTCGCATGATTCGCGAACGCTCATCAAGCGCATCATCAAGGAGCACGATGCCGAGTCATACGGGCTGACCGTTTCGGGGGTTGCGGGCAAGATTTCCAAGCTGAAGAACGAGCTAGCCGACGTGGAATCATATGCGCGGTCGGTCAACCCTGGCGACCAAAATGAAGCCGCGTTCCTGGCCGTATTCCGCGAATACACCAGAACTTTGCGGGCAGCAAACGCGTTCGACTTCGATGACTTGATTGCCCAGACCGTGTTCCTGTTTCGTGCCTTTCCGCATGTGGCAGATGTGTACCGCAAGAAGTTCCGTCACATCTTGGTGGACGAGTATCAGGACACTAACCATGCGCAGTACGCACTCATTCACGAGTTGACTCGAGAGACCCACGACGGACACCCGGGGGCATCCCTCACCGTCGTCGGTGACTCCGACCAGTCGATCTATGCGTTCCGTGGTGCGGACATTCGCAACATTGCCGAGTTCGAACGCGATTTTCCCGGAGCCCATGTTGTGATGCTCGAGCAGAATTACCGCTCGACGCAGAACATATTGAATGCCGCAAACGCTGTCATCGGCAACAACTTCAACCGACAAGAGAAACGGCTA
>JBIISS010000113.1:0-4474 GCA_044340895.1 Microbacteriaceae bacterium | reverse complement strand
TCCGTACCGCGACGCGGCACACGTCCACACCGGAATTCCCCGAGCACTGGCCTCGAGACCGATCGTCGAATCCCAGACCACCACGGCATCGCTGACGTCTAGCAACGCATACGAGCTCACGGGATTGTCGTGCGAAACGACGATGAGGTCTGGGTGTTTATCTGCGAGTCGCTGCAGGTCTGCCCGTTCCCGCACAAAGCAGTCATGAGCTTTTGTTGCAAGGTTCGGGTGAATGCGCAAGTAGCAGACCGCACCCTGTTGCTCGAAATAAGAAAGCAGGGCATCAAACGCGTCAAACTGAGATGACCATTCATGAAGCTGCCATTCGGGCCCAAGAAAAAGGAACTCGTCTTGTGACGATGTGAAGAAACCAACAACCTGCCTGTCCGTCGGACGGGGCGCCAATCGCTCGGGCAACGTGTTGACCCAGTTGGCAGAGAACTCGTTAGACGACGATTTTGAAGGTGCTCGACGCGCCAACCAGTTTTGTGCAACCCCAATTACTTCTTTCTGGCTCATTCCTTCGAGCACGGTGTCTACCGCCTTCTGCGACAAGAGTCGGTTTTGTGGCGCATAAGGCTGAACGTAGGCACCGCTCGGAGTTTCGCCTTTTTCGAAATGCACCGTCGCCACGCCATTGACCTGCGCCGCAACAAAGGCCATCTTCTGCGCGGGGAACCGGCCGTTAGCTACATTCACGACTCCAATATCTCTGGTCGTCAGAATGTAGTGAATTGCCGAGTAAACCTTGTGACCTTCTTCAGCGAGCTGTTTTGCCACACGTGCCACACGTCGAACAGAGCGGTTGGGCTTGTCAGTGCGGTAGTACGTAATGAGGGCGGACTCCACTGCGATAGAGAGCAGATCAATTTGCTCAGGAGTGAGGGTGAGGAGTGGAGCATCCTCGAGGACGTCACGCACATCAAGACACTCCGCGCCGAGTGCGCTCATGCGCTGCGCAAGATCATGACCTGGATGCGCAATGCCAAAGAATCGCAACGTGGGGCGATGGAAAGACTCTGCGGGGACTGGCGAAATCACCGAGGTATCGAGAACCAACGCCCTCTTGCCTGCGGCGATGTCAGCCAGCACAAGACTCTCCACGATTCGCAAGTAGGCCGGGTCATAGCTGGCAACAATTGTGAGGGCGAACGTCATGGCCGTAAAGGTTCTCTGTCGTTTTGAGGATAATAAGAGGCGTGCCAATTTTACCCGCAATGCCGACTCGCGCTGAACGAGGCGGGTGCTTCGCGTGATTCGTGACTCCCCGATCGCCACGGAGCGGTTCTCGCTCGTCACGCTCGACGAGTCTTTCGCTGGAGAGGCCTACCTGCGGTGGCTGACCGACGAAGAGACAACTGCATTCCTCGAGACTCGTTTCGCCGACAACACTCCTGAAGGTCTAGGAAAGTACGTCCGCGCGATGATGGCGTCGTCGGACTCCTACTTGTTCGCAATCGTGGAAAGAAGCTCGAATCAACACATCGGGAACATCAAACTTGGACCGATCAACTTCAACCACAAAACCGCATCTATCGGCTTGTTCATTGGCGAAAGTTCGTGGTGGGGCAAGGGAGTCGCGAAAGAGGTAATTGCGGCCATCACGTCGTGGGCGTTTGACGAGATTGCACTCGCAAAAGTTTCGGCTGGAGCCTACTCAAGCAATGTCGGATCTATTCGTGCCTTTGAAGCGTGTGGGTTCTCCCGCGAGGGACACCTCGCGAACCAAGTACTTCTCTCCAACGGTGAGAGAGATGACGTGATCCTGCTCGGCAAGCTGAATCCGCACGTTAATTCAGCCACCGGCCAATCGGGTATTCGTCATGACTGAGCTAGCCCTGGGCACCGTCGCCTTTGGAGTTGACTACGGGATCACGAATACCGCGGGCGCACCGTCGGACGATGTCATTCTCAGCATCCTTGACGTGGCTCACGAGGCCGGTGTCACCTTGTTCGACACGGCCGCTGATTACGGCACGGCCCAACAGCGCCTCGGGCAACTCGCGACCCAAGATGCCCACCGCCCAGCTAACAAAGGGACAAAGCGTCGTTTCGTCACAAAGTTCTCGCTTCCGACTGATGGGTCACGCGCGACCTCAGACAACCTTTACCGTCAGTCGATGGCGCAGCTCCGTGTCGCTCATCTCGAGGGCGTGCTTTTCCACAAACTCTCGGATCTCAGCGATGACCGCACAGCCGAAGCGGTTGAGATTCTTCGCGAGGGGCGCCAAGCCGGTCTCCTTTCGCGCATCGGAGTGAGCGTGTACAACGAGATCGACCTCGCACATGCGCTCGAGGTCATACCGGATCTCTCGCTCGTGCAGTTACCCGCCAACGTGTTCGACCGACGCCTTCTCGACAGCGCGTTGCTGACCGAGCTCGTGCGGAATGGTCTGCACGTGCACGTACGCAGTGCGTTTCTTCAGGGTCTCGTGTTTGCCAATCCGAACGAACTCCCCGACTTTTTTGCCCCGCTGGCGCCTGCGCTCACTGCTGTGCGAGACGAAGCGACGGCACGCGGCGTCAGCGTGCAGTCGGTTGCGCTGAGTGCCCTGAAGTTTCACCCCAACGTTTCCGCCGTCGTCGTCGGCGCACAATCTGCCAGCGAGATGGAAGAAATCGTTCGAGCGTGGAGGGATGCAACTGAGCTGCCCCTCCTCAGCCTCGATGCGATTCCCGAGCCAGTTCTCGACCCGCGGCAGTGGCCTTCCACGAAAGTGACATCATGATTTTGGCCATTCTTCAGGGCCGATTGAGTTCGACCCGCCTACCGGGGAAGGTGCTCAAGGACCTGCATGGCAAGCCCATGATCGTGCGGCAGATCGAACGCATCCAGCAGTCGAGCAAGGTGGACAAACTCGTCGTGGCAACCAGTGTCGACCCGAGCGACGACAAACTTGCAATTGCCCTGACCGAGCTCGGGGTCGACGTGCGCCGCGGGCCGCTAGACGACGTTGTCGAACGTTTTCGCATTGTCATCGACGAGTTCAAGCCGGAGACGGTCGTGCGGCTCACTGCCGATTGCCCGCTCGCTGACCCTGACGTCATTGACTTCGTCATTGAGCAACACCTGGAGAATGGGGGCGATTACACCTCTAATGTGCTGAAGCCGACGTACCCCGACGGACTTGACGTGGAATGCATTCGTGGCGACTCATTTCGTCGCATGTGCGAACTCGACCTCAGCGACATGGAACGGGAACACGTGACGATGGGTTTGTACTCCCGGCCGGAGGTGTTTTCTCTGCAATCAATCGAGCAGGAGCCCAACCGCAGTCAGATGCGTTGGACCGTTGACGTGGCAGACGATCTCGAGTTTGCCCGACTCGTATATTCTCGTCTTTATGACCGCAACCCGCGGTTTCGACAGGACGACATCGTCGCGCTGGTGACGAGCAATCCCGAACTGTCGCGCACAGATGCAGACGTCGCACGCAATTCAGGGCTGAACAAGTAATTACTCAGGAGGACTGATGTCTACCGGATCGACCCGATACGCGGCTTCGCTCGCCCAACTGAAGCGAGCCGAAGCGGTAATCCCGCTTGGTACGCAGACGGTTAGCAAGTCGCGCCTGACGCTTCCCGCTGGCATCGCGCCGCTGTACAGTACTCGGGTCGAAGGATGCCGAATCTGGGACGTTGACGGCAATGAGTACGTCGACCTCATCAGCGGGCTGGCTGCAATAAACATCGGCTACGGAGATACCGAAGTTTCCGCGGCCGTCGCCGCTCAAGTGCCTCTCGGCGTCACGATGTCTCTCACGCACCCGATTGAGGCCGAGGTCGCCCAACTCATTGTGGACCTTGTGCCCTCGGCTGAAATGGTGCGCTTCGGCAAGACCGGTTCCGATGCGACGAGCGCGGCTATTCGCGTGGCCCGAGGATACACAGGTCGGGACCACGTCGTTGTCTGCGGCTACCACGGTTGGCATGACTGGTATATCGGCACCTCGCCGACCCGCAACCTTGGCGTGCCCGAAGATGTTGCTGCGCTTGCACACTCTGTTCCGTTCAACGACCTTCACACCATGGAAGCAGCCCTGAAAGCGCATCCAACCGCGGCAATCATCATGGAAGTCATGACGTTGGAATGGCCAGCACCCGGGTACCTCGAAGGCGTGCGCGCACTCGCGACGAAATACGGTGCGCTTCTCGTCTTCGACGAGATGATCACGGGTTTCCGATTCGCTAATGGCGGCGCGCAAGATTTCTTTGGCGTGACTCCTGACCTCTCTACTTTTGGTAAGGGAATGGCAAACGGCTTCCCGATCTCTGCGATTGTCGGAAAGCGTGAGTACATGATGGTTCTCGAAAAGGCCTTTTTCACGGGAACATTCGGTGGTGAGCTCCTGTCCTTGACCGCAGCCAAGGTTGTTCTCGAGCGCATCAAGAACACAGACGTCATCGCGCGAATCAGCGCCAAAGGTGAACTTCTGACGGAGCGCGTCAATAAAGTGATCCAAGCCACGGGTGC
>JBIISS010000112.1:0-4516 GCA_044340895.1 Microbacteriaceae bacterium | reverse complement strand
CGAGCAGAGCATCCACCGATTCGATCTTCACATTGTTGACGTAGACGCCACCCTCTTCGATCGCGCGGCGTGCGGCCGAGGTGCCCGCGACGAGCCCGGTGTCTACCAGCAGTTGCGTGACGGGGGTGGATGCAGGACTCGTCGTGTTGGGCAGCTCGCGCAGCGCCGACTCGAGCGTGGTCGCATCGAGGGCGGTGATGTCTCCCTGGCCGAAGAGGGCCTCGGCCGCGGCGATGGCCGCGTTCGTTGCGTCCACGCCGTGCACGAGTGCGGTGACCTCAAACGCGAGCGTGCGCTGGGCGAGCCGCTTGAACGGTTCGGTGGCGGTCGCCTCGGTGAGCGCATCCAGCTCGGTGCGTGTCAGGAACGTGAAGACCTTCAGACGGTCGATGACGTCGGCATCGTCGGTGTTCAACCAGAACTGGTAGAACGCGTACGGGGAGGTCATGGCGGGGTCGAGCCAGACCGCGTTGCCCTCGCTCTTGCCGAACTTGGTGCCGTCGGAGTTGGTGATGAGCGGGGTGCCAATTGCGTGCACGCTCGCGCCCTCCGCCTTGTGAATCAGGTCGGTGCCGCTGGTGAGGTTGCCCCACTGGTCGCTGCCGCCGGTTTGCAGCACGCAGCCGTATTGGCGGTAGAGCTCGAGAAAGTCCATGCCTTGCAGGATCTGGTAGCTGAACTCGGTGTAGGAGATGCCGGCGTCGGAATTGAGTCGTGCCGAGACGGCATCCTTCTTCAGCATCGTGCCGACACGGAAGTACTTGCCGATTTCGCGCAAGAAATCGATGGCCGAGAGTGGCGCGGTCCAGTCGAGGTTGTTCACCATGCGGGCCGCGTTGTCGCCGTCGAAGCTGAGGAAGCGACGAATCTGGCTCTCGAGGTAGCCGACCCACTCGGCGACGGTCTCGCGCGAGTTGAGCGTGCGCTCGGCGGTCGGGCGTGGGTCGCCGACAAGTCCGGTCGAGCCACCGACGAGTCCGAGCGGTTTGTGACCGGCGAGCTGGATGCGCCGCAGAAGCAACAGTTGAACCAGGTTGCCCAGGTGCAGACTCGGTGCGGTCGGGTCGAACCCGCAGTAATAGGTGATCGGGTCGCCGGCGAGAAGCTTCTTGAGTTCGTCGGCGTCGGTCGAGACGTGGATGAGTCCGCGCCAGACGAGTTCGTCCCACAGGGTGTCGAACGAGGGATCGTTTACTTGAGCCGCCGGTGTCGCGGTCTGTGCCGGTGTCTGGTCGTTCATTACTGGGTCGCGCCTAACGAGAAGCCGAGGTCACGAACGCGCTCGGTGAGGTGAGAGATCTGGCGGGCGACCTGCGCCGGCGACGTGCCACCCTCGCCATTACGGCTCGCAACGGACGACTCGATGGTGAGCACGTCGCGCACCGCGGGCGTGAGGTGGGATGAAATGCTTGCGTATTGCGCGTCGGTCGGTTCGTGCAGCTCGAGGCCGTGAGCCTCGCAGAACTTGACGAGTTCGCCACTGATTTCGTGCGCATCCCGGAATGGAACGCCCTCGCGCACCAGCCACTCGGCGACATCGGTCGCGAGCGAGAAGCCCTGCGGCGCGAGCTCGGCCATGCGGTCGGTGTGAAAAGTCAGCGTTGCGACCATGCCCGTGAAGGCCGGGAGCACGGTTTCGAGCGTGACAATCGAGTCGAACACGGGCTCTTTGTCTTCTTGCAGGTCGCGGTTGTACGCGAGAGGCAGGCCCTTCATCGTGGTGAGCAGACCGGTGAGGTTGCCGATGAGACGGCCGGCCTTTCCGCGCGCGAGCTCGGCAATGTCGGGGTTCTTCTTCTGCGGCATGATCGACGATCCCGTCGAGTAGCCGTCGTGCAGGGTGACGAAACCAAACTCGCGGGTATTCCAGAGGATGATCTCTTCGCTGATTCGCGACAGGTTCACGCCGAGCAGGCTCGCGATGAAAGCGAACTCGGCGACCACGTCACGGCTTGCGGTGGCGTCGATCGAGTTCTCGCTCGGGCCCGACAGGTTGAGTTCGGATGCCACGAGGTGCGGGTCAAGCCCGAGGGAGTTACCGGCAAGGGCACCTGCTCCGTAAGGTGAGACGCGAGCGCGCACCTGCCAATCGTTGAGGCGTTCGAGGTCGCGCACGAAAGCCCACGCGTGCGCCAGAAGGTGGTGCGACAGCAGCACCGGCTGGGCGTGTTGTAAGTGAGTGCGGCCAGGCATGATGGCTGTCTCGTGTGCGGTGGCCTGACCGACCAGAGAATCGATGAGTTGAATCACTTCGTGCGCAATCGTTTGCGCGTGATCGAGCAGGTAGAGGCGGGTCAGCGTTGCGACCTGGTCGTTGCGGCTGCGGCCTGCGCGGAGCTTGCCACCGAGGTCGCGGCCGAGAAGCTCGACGAGTCCGCGTTCGAGGGCGGAGTGAACATCCTCGTCAGATTCAAGTGGAGCGAACGAACCGTCGGCCACGGCGGCGGACAGTTTGTCGAGGCCGGCGTGCATCTTCTTGGCCTCGTCGGCGATTAGGTAGCCAGCCGCCTCGAGTGCGATGGCGTGAGCGTGCGACCCGGCGATGTCATAGGGGGCGAGGACCCAGTCGAAGTGAGTCGATCGACTCAGTCGGGTGAGTTCGGGTGACGGGCCGCTTGCGAACCGGCCGCCCCAGAGCGCACCGGAATCATGTGCCCGCGATGCTGACGACTGTCCCTGCGATGCGGAATCTCCCGTGCTCTTCGCCATGGTCTCTATTGTGTCAGGTCGGCCGGTCGGCTAAAGATTTCGAGCAGCTCGCGCACCTGCACGTGCGATTCCAGGGGGTGCCGAAACGACAGCGATTCGTTGACGCTGTAAACATTGCGCCTGCCTTGGCGCTCAACAGTGAGGTACCCCGCGTTGACGAGATCCGTGACAACCGCGTGCGCGAATCGTTCCGTGATGCCCACCGCATCAGCTATGTCGCGAATGCGCGCATCTGGGTTTTGCAACACGAAAATGAGCACGTGGGCGTGATTCGAGAGGAACGTCCATTTGCGCGAGCCGACGGATGACATAGCAAAAGCTTACCCGAAGAGTGTTATTTGATTCTGGAAGTATATTTCCGGTATTGTGTAGCAAGTTTGCAAAGGAGACGCATTGGACACCCTGTCACTCGCGTGGTCAAATCTGACCTCGATTCCGGTTCTCATTTTTCTTCTGGCTATCGTCGCTTCGCGAATCTCGGAAAGCGTGCGGCTGCCCGATTCGATTTACCAAGGCATCGCCATCTTTCTGCTACTCGGTATCGGGCTCAAGGGCGGCCATGCCATCAAGGTCGCGGACCGTTCGGACGTTGTCGGTCCAGCGATGGCGGCGCTGGCGCTGGGGCTGATCATCCCCGTTCTCGCATACGGACTCTTGTCGATCAGTCGTCGGTTCAGCCAAGCCGACCGGGGCAGTCTGGCCGCCCACTACGGATCGACGTCGCTCGTGACCTTCACGGCCGGCCTCGTGATGCTCGAATCGATTGGGATGTTCGTTGAACCCTATGTGGCAGCACTTTTGGCCATCATGGAGATTCCGGGGATCGTCGTCGGCGTCTATCTCGGCACCCGGGGTACGGCAGGGGTGGCATCGAAACGCGAGACATTCAAGGAAATCTTTTTCGGCAAGACGGTCTTTCTTCTTGTTGCCGGTCTCATCGTGGGATTCGTAGCGCCGCAGGCGTCCTACGAGAAAGTGGAGCCGTTCTTCGTGGCGCTGCAGCCGGGCATCCTGGCGCTATTCCTTTTGCAACTCGGTGTGATGGTGGGGTCGCGACTCGAATCACTTCGAGAAGGTGGATGGTGGCTCCCCGTGTTCGCGCTCGTCATGCCTGTTGTCGGTGGCACACTCGGGGCGTTCTCCGGCGTCGCACTCGGAATGAGCATTGGTGGCGCGACGATGCTCGCGGTGCTGGCAGCCAGCGCAAGCTACATTGCCGCCCCCGCCGCGGTGAGTCTCGCGATGCCGAAGGCCCATCTGTCAATTTCGCTGAGCGCCAGCCTCGGCATGACATTCCCGTTCAACTTGATTGTCGGTTTGCCTCTGTACCTCGCGTTATCGACGTGGTTTACCGAGGTGCTCGGGCGTTAGGTCTGCTGACGCAACAACCAGATGAGCAGCGCCTTCTGCGCGTGCAGGCGGTTCTCGGCTTCGTCCCAGATGACGCTTTGCGACCCGTCGAGCACGTCGGCCGACACCTCGTACCCGCGGTACGCCGGCAAGCAGTGCATGAAGATCGCGTCGGGTTTGGCCAGGGCCATGAGCGGGGCATCCACGCTGTAACCGGCAAAGGCGGCGACGCGCTCGGCCTTCTCGGCTTCAACGCCCATCGACACCCAGGTGTCGGTGACGACCACGTCGGCACCGGTGGTGGCTTCGCGAGGGTCAGAGATGACGGATGCGCTACCGCCCGTCTTTGCGGCAATCACCTGCGCATCGGCCACAACGGCCTCATCGGGTTGATAGCCGGCCGGGGCGGAGATGCGCACGTGCATTCCGGCGGTTGCGCAGGCAAGTAAATAGGAGT
>JBIISS010000111.1:0-4531 GCA_044340895.1 Microbacteriaceae bacterium | reverse complement strand
AAATGTCAAATGGGCCGACCTTCGTGCGGCGGAGGCGGGTGAGGTGTCCGCCGACGCCCAACTTGAATCCGAGGTCTCGCGCGAGCGCCCGAATGTACGTTCCAGAGGAGCACGCGACCGTGACGTCGAGATCGATGAACGCGTGGCCGTCGGATGAGACGTGGCGAACATGCTGAATGTCGAATTGTGAGATCGTCACGGGGCGCGCAGCCAGTTCGACATGTTCACCCGCGCGAACCCGGGCATAGGCACGCTCACCGTTCACCTTGATGGCGCTAACCGAGCTGGGCACCTGCAGGATTTCTCCCGTCAGGGTGGCTACCGCGAACTCGATGTCTGCGTCGGTAACGCGGGACACCTGAGCCTCGGGCGCAAAGCCGAGCAGCTCACCCTCAGCGTCGTCGGTGGTGGTCGATGCGCCGAGGCGAATTGTCGCTTCGTACACCTTGTCGCAACCCGTGAGATAGGTCAGCAACCGAGTCGCGGAATTGAGGCCCAAAACAAGGAGTCCGGTCGCCATCGGGTCGAGGGTGCCGGCATGACCGACCTTTCGCGTGCCGGCAAGACCGCGCACCTTGGCGACGACGTCGTGACTCGTCCAGTCCGATTCTTTGTCGACGAGCAGGATGCCGCTCGCGGCGGAAGAAGAAGTCACAGTTCGATTATCGCAAGAGGTCATCGTTAGGCTCGCATCGTGCAACGTGACGTCATCGAGTGGTTTGCCGCCAATGGCCGAGACCTTCCGTGGCGCCGGCCGGGGTTCACTGCGTGGGGTTCGCTTGTCAGTGAATTCATGCTTCAGCAGACACCCGTTGATCGAGTACTCCCCCGACTCGACGAATGGTTGACCCGGTGGCCCACTCCCGCAAGCCTTGCGGCCGCTTCGCCAGCCGACGCCGTGCGCGCGTGGCAAAACTTGGGTTATCCGAGACGCGCACTCTGGCTCCACGCGTGTTCCGTCACCATCGTCGAAAAACACGGCGGTCACGTGCCGAGCGATGTCGAGACGTTGTTGACGCTTCCCGGGGTTGGCCCCTACACCGCTCGTGCCATCGCGGTGTTTGCCTTCGGCGCGCACGAACCGGTCGTCGATACAAACATCCGACGGGTTATCGCTCGAGCAGTGTACGGGCATTCAGATCAGGGGCCGCCGTCGACGACCCGTGACCTTGCCGACATGGATGCCCTCCTCCCGGGATCCGAGGTCTCCCCGGCCTTCAACGCCGGGATGATGGAACTCGGTGCCCTCGTGTGCACTGCTCAGTCGCCGCGGTGCGAGGCATGCCCCATAGCTGGGCTGTGTGCGTGGCGCGCGGCGGGGTATCCACTCGATGACCGACCTCGTCGGGCGAAGCAAGCGCGCTACGAAGGGAGCGACCGGCAAGTTCGCGGTATAGTGCTCAAAAAATTGCGCGAGTCAACCGGCCCGGTGGCACGCGATGAAATCGCATCGTTGTGGCCGGATGCGCTTCAACTCGATCGCGCAATCATCTCGTTGCTCGACGACGGCCTCATTGTCAGCTCGGGCGATGCGCTCTCGTTGCCGACCGATTGATGGGTCGACGTGAAGCTCATCACGGGAACGCCCCAGAGCTAGAAACTCGGCTCCGTGCCTGGTTCGGACTCGTCGGCTGCATTGGTGGCGACAGGTGACACAGGTTCCGCATCGATTTCGCGCGGCTTGACATAGGGATCTTCGTCACCTGCGTAATGCGCTCCCGCGGCGAGTTTCTCCACCTCGGCGTCACGAGCGGCTGCTTCGGCAAGAAGCGACTCGAGTGACTTCGCGGTGTCAGGCAGGGCATCCAATATGAATTCGATCGATGGCGTCAGGCGCGTCGTGAGGTTGCGACCAACTTCACCCCGGATTCGACCCGTGTTCGCCGTGAGGGCGGCCTCGGTTTCGTCGCGCTCTTCATCGCTGCCGTAGACCGTGTAAAAGATGGTCGCGTGCTGAAGGTCTCCCGTGCAACGAACGTCGGTGATCGTCACAAAGCCCAAGCGGGCGTCTTTAACAACGCCCCGCTCGAGGGCTTCGGCCACAATGACCTTGATGCGTTCGCCGAGCTTGCGCGCTCGAGGGTGGTCTGTTGCCATCAGAATTCCGAGAGGAGCCGCACTAAACGCGCGGCTTCTCCTTCATCTCGATGGTCTCGATTTCGTCACCGATCTGGATGTCGTTGTATTTGCCGAGGCCAATACCACACTCAAAATCGGTGCGAACTTCGGTCGCGTCATCCTTGAATCGACGCAGCGACTCGATGGCCAGTCCATCGGCGATGACGATTCCCTCGCGAATAACGCGTGCTTTGGAGTTTCGCGTGATGGTTCCGCTGCGCACGATACATCCGGCAACGTTGCCAAACTTGCTCGAGCGGAAGATTTCGCGGATCTCTGCAACACCCGACTGAACTTCTTCGTACTCCGGCTTGAGCATGCCCTTGAGCGAGTTCTCGATGTCTTCAATGGCGTTGTAGATGACCGAGTAGAAGCGAACGTCGACGCCTTCACGAGCAGCGCGCTCGCGTGCCTTCGTGTCGGGGCGAACGTTGAATCCGATGATGATGGCGTTGTCGACCGTTGCGAGGTTGACGTCCGATTCGGTAACGGCACCGACACCACGGTGGATGATGCGGAGCTGAACCGAGTCGTCGACCTCGATCTTGAGCAGCGACTCTTCGAGTGCTTCAACAGCACCAGATACGTCACCCTTGATGATGAGGTTGAGCGACTCGACCTTGCCCTCTTCGAGCGCACGCGTGAAGTCTTCGAGCGAGATGCGCTTGCGAGCTTTGGCCAGCTGTGCGTTGCGCTCAACGGCCTCGCGCTTCTCCGCGATCTGGCGCGCAGTGCGGTCTTCGTCCGTGACGAGGAAGGTGTCGCCCGCGCGCGGAACGCTCGAGAGACCCTGCACCTGAACGGGACGAGCCGGTGTGGCTTCTGCGACCGGAGTCCCGTTCTCATCGGTCATTGCACGAACACGGCCGTAGGCCGTTCCCGCCACAATGGCGTCTCCGATACGAAGTGTTCCCGATTCGATGAGCACCGTGGCAACAGCACCGCGGCCCTTGTCGAGGCGAGCCTCGATTGCGATACCGCGGGCGTCTTTGTTCGGGTTGGCGCGAAGGTCGAGTCCGGCGTCGGCCGTGAGCAAGACGGCATCCAGAAGTTGCTGGATGCCCGTGCCCTCACGAGCAGAGACGTCGATGAACATAACGTCGCCACCGTATTCTTCGGCCACGAGTCCGTACTCGGTGAGCTGTTGACGAACCTTGCCCGGGTTTGCCTCGGGCTTGTCGACCTTGTTCACCGCAACGACGATTGGCACATTGGCCGCCTGAGCGTGGTTCAAGGCTTCAACCGTCTGCGGCATGATGCCGTCGTCAGCTGCAACCACGAGGATCGCGATGTCGGTCACCTGAGCACCACGTGCACGCATTGCCGTGAAAGCTTCGTGACCCGGGGTGTCAATGAAGGTGATGAATCGTTCGATTCCTTCGTGTGTGGTGTGCACCTGGTACGCACCGATGTGCTGCGTGATGCCTCCAGCTTCGCCGTCAACAACGCTCGTCTGACGAATTGCGTCAAGCAAGCGAGTCTTTCCGTGGTCGACGTGACCCATGACGGTGACAACGGGAGGACGCGGAAGCAGATCTTCTTCGGTCTCATCAGCAAGCTCTTGCTCGAGGTCGATGTCGAACGCCTCGAGAAGTTCTTTGTCTTCGTCCTCAGGGCTCACGATCTGAATCTTGAATCCGAGTTCTTCACCCAGAATCTGGAACGTCGTGTCGTCAAGCGACTCCGTTGCCGTAGCCATTTCACCGAGGTGGAACAGCACGGTCACGAGGTTCGCGGGACTCGCGCCAATCTTCTCGGCGAAGTCGGCGAGCGATGCACCACGGCGCATCGTGACAATGGTCGAGCCGTCACCACGAGGAACGCTGACGCCACCAAGCGATGGGGCTTCGCGTAATTCGAATTCGGCTCTCTTCGTCCGCTTTGACTTGCGGGCCTTGGACTTGCCACCGCCCTTACCGAAAGCTCCAGCCGTTCCACCGCCGGGGCCGCGGCCTCGGCCGCCTGCTCCCGGGCGTGGTGCGCCACCGCCGGGTGCACCGCCGGGTCCGCCGCCGAATCCGGGGCGAGCGCCTCCGCCAGCACCAGCACCGAAGCCTGGTCGGGTCGCACCACCTGGACGCGGAGCACCTCCGGCTGGGCGAGGCCCGCCGGGGCGACCAAACGAACCGGGAGCCCCCGGTGCGCCGGCAGATCCGGGACGAGGTGACATCGGGCGAGGAATACTGCTCGGGCTCGGGCTGGGGCGCGTGCCCATGCCCTGCGACGACGAGAACGGGTTGTTGCCGGGACGCGGTGCACCGGTCGGGCGCGTGCCCATGCCTTGCGACGATGAGAACGGATTATTGCCCGGACGCGCGGCCGGCTTGCCACCCTCGTCTATTGCGGAAGCGGGAGCTGCCGGGGGCGTCGGCGAGTCTGCTGGGGCGTCGGACACAGACGCGCTCGACGGCAC
>JBIISS010000110.1:0-4540 GCA_044340895.1 Microbacteriaceae bacterium | reverse complement strand
GTTGCATCCGTTGCCGACCGCCGGCGGTTTCATGGATTCGCACATCCTGCGCAAAGCAGCTAACCGTTTGCCCGCTCTCGCCGACATCGCGGTGTTGCGCTTCAACACTCGGGGCACCAAGAGCCCACGCGGAGTGAGCCAAGGCGAGTTTGGCCATGGCGTCACCGAAGAACACGATGTTGCCGCGGCGATGGAATTCGTCAAGGAACGGAAACTGCCAAATGTCTGGCTGGTGGGTTGGTCGTTCGGAACCGAGTTGGCGCTCAAGTACGGTCTTGACCATGACATCTCGGGAGCGATTCTGTTGTCACCACCGCTGCATCGTGCAACACCTGACGAGGTAGCTGCTTGGAACGGAAATCCCCGAAAGCTCGTTGCCCTCATTCCAGAACTTGACGACTACCTGAAGCCGGATGAGGCCGCCGAGCGATTCGCGAGCATCGGTCACATCGAACTCGTCGCCGTCGAGGGCGGAAAACACTTGTGGGTTGGAGAGAACCAAACCGCGCGCGTGCTCAACGAGATTGTGCAGCGGTTGAACCCGGCGGCGGCACCGCTACCCGAAGAGTGGGACGAGGGTCGCTAGCGCTTTTCCTGCATGGGCATGATGACCTGCTTCACAATCAAGACGATCGAAGCGGCAACGGGAATCGCGATGAGCGCCCCGAGAATACCCAGCAGCGAACCGCCGGCGAGAGCAGCAATCACCACGATTGACCCCGGAATCTGAACCGCACGGTTCATGATCTTGGGGCTCACCACATACGCTTCAACCTGCATGTAGATGATGTAGTAAATCGCGGCAATCAGCGCCACCGTCGAGTCGGCGAGCACGAGCTGTGCGAGCACGATGATGATGGAACCGGTGAGCGTTCCCACGAGCGGAATCAACGACATGCCGAACGCAATGAATGCGAACACGATGGCTGCACGTCCGCCGATGACGGTCAACAAGATGAATGTCAATATGCCGTTCAGCAGACCGAGAAGAATCTGGCCGACGACGTACCGACCCACTCCGTCGGTGATCTGCGTGCTCAATTCGATAAAGCGATCCCGGTTCGATGCGGGAACCAGGCGGTAGGTCGCGTTCTTGATGTGCTTGAGCGAAGCGGTGAAATACAGGGTCAGGATGAGCACGACAAAGGCGCCGAAAACTCCGTTGGCAATCGAAACGCCGACAGCAAGTGCGCCACCGGCAATTTCCAAGATGTGCGTTGGGTCCTTGAAGAAGTTGGCAACCTGGTTAATCAGAGCGTCGACATCGATGATTCCGTTGAACTGAGTGTTCAAGTAGCCAGCCCAGTCTTCCGTCTTCATGCTTTCGATCAGAGCGGGAAGACCGACGATAAAGCCGGAGGCCTGTTCGGTCACGAGCGGGATAATTGACAACACCAAAATCGTGACACCGAGCAGAACAACGGCCAAGACGAGAACAATGGCTGCCCACCGGGGCAACTTCTTGTTTTCGAGCCAATTAACCGCCGGGTCGAGGCCGAGGCTCAAAAAGAGTGCGGCGCCGATGTAGGTCAGGATGGTCGCCAATGAGGTCATCGCCGACATCAACATGAGGGCAATGCCCACGCCGAATGCCCCGAAGAGTCCGACACGGAAAGCGTTCTGAATGCGCATGGGGTTCTTTCTGGCTTGAACTTGTGGTGATGACGTTTTACTCGGCATTGGGCTGGGGCTTTCGACGTGATCGCGGCTGCGGTTTGGACGAGGTATCCCAAATGGTGGTGGCCTGTGCCACGAGAGAGCGCAGGTCTTCGAGGTAGCTTCCAATCGCCTCGCGCTCTACGCGAAGATCGGCCACGCGTGCCTCCGCTGCCGCAATGGCCTCACGCGACTGCTTGTCGGCGGCCTCAACCAATGCGACCGAGGTCTTCTTGGCATCTTCAAGAATCGTCTTGATGTGTTTGTCAGTGCGAAGACGCAGCTCGCGCGCTTCCTTCTGGGCAAGCATCTCGATTGCATCCGCTTCGAGTTTCTTGTCCTCTGTTCGAGCCCGCGCCTTGGCCAATTGGTCTTTAGCGGCGTCAAGATACTTCTGCGTGAGCATGACCGCTTCTTGATGTTTCTTGAGGTATTGCTTCTCAGCGTTGTCTGCCACGACCGACTTTTCTGTCTCGAGACGCAGCGCAGCCACAACCTCTCGCAACGTCGGCTTTTCGCCACGCTTGGCTTCGATCTTGTCGCCTTCTTCCTTCATGAAGACGAGGCGCATCTCGGCGATTTGGCGTTGAGCTTCGGCAAGTTGTTCGTCGATTTCCCGTCGAGCGGTCGACCGGGCGTTAGCGACTTCGGTCGCGACCTGGCCGCGCAATTCAGCTGCATCGTGTTCGGCTTCTTTGACCAGCACTTCTGCCGAAGCTTGCGCTTGACTCATGATCGACGACGACTTAGTTTCGGCATCCAAAACGATTCCCGCTGCCTGGCGTTCGGCTTCTTCCACAATCAGTTGAGCAGTCGCAGTTGCTTCATCGAGCATTATCTCGATTTCGCGGTCCACGTTGGCGCGAATGTTGAATGAGTCAGTTTCGGCTTTTGAAACCAGGCGCGCGGCCTGTTCTTCTGCGTTGCGCAAGGTGGATTCGAGTTTCGCGCCGAGACCGGCATACGTGGGATCACCGACCTCACGAAGGTCGGTTTCCAGCGAATCAATCCGCATCGTCAGTTCTGCGATGAGGCCGGATTGCTCATCTGTCACAGTCTTGGCCGTCAGAAGTTCGCGTCGAAGCTTGCCGACAGTTCGGTTAACGGCTGCAGGCTCGTAGCCACGCAGGACGCGGGGGAAATCGTCGATTGAATCTGACACGATTGCTCCGTTCAATTCCTCTGGTCAACATCTCGTCGACAACCCGTCGACACAACCCCAACGAGTCTACCCGCGTCGCGAAAAGGCATTTAGCGGGTTGCACCATCTGCAACAGATTCCTCTCAGACTGCCGTCGGGTATCGTAAAGGGAGATTTTCGCGTGCGATTTTCGCATGCACCCACCAGGCCGGCATCATCAGCCACGACGCGAGGAGGAAGAGATGCGGTTCATCGCGGCCATCGTTGTGTTCGCTGTTTCGGCTTTACTCCTTGTCGTTGGAGTGGCGTTCAAGATTCTTGCCGGGCCTCAGACGGCCGAGGCAACCGTAGATCTCGGCAGCGTTGAGTCGTCGTTTCTGGTTATTGACTCAGCGGTGCTGCGCGCGAACCCCGGCGTGCAATCGATTGTTCTTACGGGTTCTGACTCGGCCTTCGTCTCATACGGGCGAACGTCTGACGTACTCGGGTGGCTGGGAGATTCGACATACAGCACCCTCACCTACGACGCGGAATTGAATGAACTTTCGCTTGGGCCGACCGTCGAGGCACCCACCGACCTCGAGAACACCGAAGCGGAGACGCCACCTGCAGTGCCGAACGCAGTGACGAACCCCGCGGGTTCGGACTTGTGGCTTGACGAGCGTGTCGGGCGCACGACGACCTCGATAGCCATGAATGTGACACCCGAAATGTCCGCACTGGTTGCGAGCGACGGTGTGAACCCTGTTCCGCCGTCATTGACCATCTCGTGGCCCCTGCCTCGCGCCACGTTCCTGTGGCTCAACGACGACAACCTCATCTTCTTGGGTGGCGGGCTTGCCATCATCGGACTCTTTCTTTACCTGTGGGCAATGTCGCACTGGCGCAACCAGCAGGGTCCCCGTCGTCGTGGTCGCATGCCCAAACCACCGCGTCCTCGTCGCTACAAGCCTCAAGACACACCAAGCATCACGGCAGCACCGCGAGGTCGACGGGGCGCACCCACGCGACGCGGTCGCACCGCGTACTCGGTTGTCGGCGTCTCAGTCGCCATGGCCGTGGGTCTTTCTGCGTGTTCGTCTCCCTATGAGACCGGCGTTGTCGTCGAGACTCCGACAGCGACCGCCTCTCTGGCACCAGAGGAGCAGTTGCCACCCGTTGTCTCGGAGTCACAACTGAAGACCATCCTCAACGAGATTGTCGCAACAGTGACGAAGGCCGATGAGACGACGGACCGCGAACTGCTCAAGACGCGCATGTCCGGAGGGGCGTTGGCAACCCGTCTTGCGAACTACACAATGCATGCGAACGATTCGGCCATACCTGCGCTACCCCCGATTGGCAGCTTGCCCCTGACCTTCGTGATGCCCCAGGCAGCAGACACGTGGCCTCGTTCCGTCTTGGTCGTCAGTCAGGATGAAGAAGATCCCGATTCGCCCACAACGGGAATTGTTCTTGTGCAAAAATCGCCCCGCGAGAACTACAGGATTGACTACATGGTCACGCTCGAGCCCGATGCGTATGTTCCCGAAACGGCTCCGGCAGAACTAGGTAGCTCGGTTGTTGCTCCGGACTCCAAGTTGCTCATGATTGCGCCGCAAGACCTAGCCCTGGCCTATGGAGATGTACTGATCAACGGCGACGCGAGTCTGTACTACGAGTTCTTTGACGTTGCCAGCGACACGCTCCTCCCACAGGTGGGTCGCGATTACAAGGTTAATAAGGCAAACTCAATCGCCGAAC
>JBIISS010000109.1:0-4555 GCA_044340895.1 Microbacteriaceae bacterium | reverse complement strand
CCTCTACTCTGGCAAGAGCAAGACCGCCCAAGAGGCGCACGAGGCCATTCGCCCCGCGGGCGAGGTCTTCCGAACTCCGGATGAACTTTCGAGCGTGCTGCGCGGCGAAGAACTCCGACTGTACGACCTCATCTGGAAGCGCACGGTTGCATCGCAGATGGCGGATGCCCGGGGACAGACTGCCTCGGTCACTCTCGCGGTCGACGCCGCGGGTCAACCGAGGGCGGAATTCACCGCATCCGGCACCGTCATCACGTTCCGAGGGTTCTTGAACGCCTACGACGAGACGACGGACGAAGACCGCAACGCGCAAGACACCCAAGAAGACTCGAAACTCCCCGTCATGACCGAGGGCCAGAAACTTGTGCTCGCAGAAGTGGAGGCGAAAGGCCACACCACCGTTCCGCCGCCCCGCTATACCGAGGCGACTCTCGTCAAAAAGATGGAAGAGATTGGTATTGGTCGCCCGTCAACGTACTCGGCGACGATCGCGACGATTCTCGACCGGGGTTACGCGGTGATGAAGGGACAAGCCCTCGTTCCGACGTGGATTGCGTTTTCGGTTACTCGCCTTATGGAGCAGAGCTTCTCTGACCTGGTGAGCTATGAATTCACTTCTGAGATGGAAAACGATCTCGATGAAATCGCGAACGGCGACGCGGACTGGCGTGACTGGTTGCGACGCTTTTACTTCGGTGTTGACGAGCACGCGGGGCTCAAGGCTTCGGCTGCCAATCTGGGCGACATCGACAAGCAATCGCTCAACTCATTTTCTGTCTCCGACGACGTCGTCCTGCGCATCTGGCCGACGAACGCGTACATCGAAGTCGACGACCCGCAAGCTGGCACAGGCGAAAAGCGCAAGGTCTTCGTTCCTGATGGCATGCCACCTGACGAACTGACGCCACAACGTGCCCAAGAGTTGATTGATGCTCCGGTCGCGGGCGATCGAATCTTGGGGGTCAACCCCGAGACCGGCAAGTTGATTGCCGCGAAGGATGGCCGCTTCGGACCATACGTGACAGAACTCGAGCCTGACGACGCTGATGTTGCCGTTGTGACCGACACGGTTGTGAACCCGGAGACGGGCGAAGTTCTCGAAACCGCACCGAAGAAGAAGGCGGCGGCGGCGAAAAAGAAGTCGGATGAACCGAAGCCACGAACCGCGTCGCTGTTCAAGAGCATGGACCCGTCAAGCATTAATCTTGACACCGCACTCAAGCTGCTCAATCTTCCGCGACTCGTCGGGCACGACCCGGAATCGGGCGAGGCAATTTTGGCGTCGAACGGTCGCTACGGGGCCTACTTGAAGAAGGGCACGGATACGCGCTCGCTCGATTCAGAAGACCTGATCTTTCTCATCGACGAGCCGGCAGCCCTCGCCCTCTTTGCTCAACCGAAGTACGGGGCGCGACGCACGGCCTCGTCGATCAAGGAGTTTGGCGAAGACCCCAACAGCGGTCGCCCGATCAAGGTGAAAGACGGACGATTCGGTCCGTATGTGACGGATGGCGAGACCAACGCGACAATCCCGCGCGGTGAAAACCCAGAGGAGATTGAGTTCGACCGCGCCGTTGTCTTGTTGTCCGAGCGTCGGGCGAAAGGTCCGGCAGTGTCACGTGCTGGCGCGCGAAAGGCGCGACCCGCATCCACCACCACTCGCACGATTCGCGCCAAGAAGAAGTCGTGACTCGGGGAATCTTCATCACGTTTGAAGGTGGTGACGGCGCTGGCAAGACAACCCAGATGAAGCTTCTGGGTGAGTTTCTGCAGGCAAACGGGCACGCCGTCACCGTTACGCGTGAGCCGGGTGGCACGCCGCTGGGCGGGCAGATTCGCGAGCTCGTGCTTCATTCGCGCGAGCACATCGCACCCCGAGCAGAGGCACTCTTGTATGCCGCCGACCGCGCGCACAACGTAGCCACGGTCGTTCGCCCTGCTCTCGAGCGAGGCGACATCGTGCTGCAGGACCGCTATTTCGATTCCTCGGTTGCCTATCAAGGCTCCGGTCGCGTGTTGGGCGCGGAGGAGATCAAGCAGATTTCGTTGTGGGCAGCCGACGGGCTCGTGCCCGACCTCACCGTTCTTCTCGACCTTGACCAGGCAGCGGCGTCTGAACGTTTACAGGCTCAAGAAAAACCGTTTGATCGTTTCGAGTCGGAGAAGGCAGAGTTTCACGAGAAGGTTCGCCACGCGTTCCTGCAGATTGCTGCAGCTGAGCACGAGCGATTTCTTGTTGTCGATGCGTCGAAGCCCGTCGATGAGATTGCTCTGGCGATTACTCAGCGAGTATCGGTTCTTGTCGATACCCTGAACGGGTGAGCGTTTGGGATGAACTGGTCGGGCAGACACAAGCCACCGACGTGTTCAAAGCAGCCGCCGCCGATGCGCGCTTGCTCGCCCACTCGTGGCTCATCACCGGCCCGCCCGGCTCCGGTCGCTCAAATCTCGCTTATGCGTTTGCCGCTGCGCTGCTGTGTAAGAACGGCGGATGCGGAACCTGCGCCGATTGCCGACAGGTAGCAGCCCGCACTCACCCTGACCTCAGCGCCCTCGCTACGGAGCGCGTGATTATCTCGATTGACGAGGTCAGGTCACTCGTGCAGACCGCACAGTTCGGCCCGAGCGTTTCGCGTTATCGCGTGGTCGTTATCGAAGATGCCGACCGAA
Organism: Microbacteriaceae bacterium; assembly: GCA_044340895.1. Classification (GTDB taxonomy): domain Bacteria; phylum Actinomycetota; class Actinomycetes; order Actinomycetales; family Microbacteriaceae; genus RFQD01. The sequence continues at coordinate 1,885 of JBIISS010000109.1, read as the reverse complement.
TGGTCGAACGAACGAGCAACGTGTTGCTCAAGGCACTCGAAGAACCGCCTGAAGGAACCATTTGGATTCTCTGTGCGCCGAGCGAAGCAGACCTCCTCCCCACCATTCGCTCACGGGTACGTTCGGTTCGCCTCATTGTTCCGAGCATTGACTCCGTTGCGGGCCTCATTGTCTCGCGAACGAGTGCCGACCCCGCGATGGCCGAGCGCGCTGCCCGACATGCCCAAAGCCACGTGGGCATGGCTACACGACTCGCGACCAATGACGTGGCTGCCGCGCGACGAGACGAAACCGTGCGCCTCGCGCTTTCGACTCGAAACGTGAAAGACGCCGTGATGGCTGCCGCGCGAATGTTGGAGATTGCCACCGATGACGCAAAGGCGATTACCGAAGAGCGAGACGCGATTGAGCTTGACCACGCGAGATATTCATTGGGGTTGAACGCAGGCGAAGCGGTGCCCGCCAACATGCGCTCACAGTTTCGTGCCCTCGAAGAGCAACAAAAGCGACGTGAAACGCGCAGCCTTCGTGATGGCCTTGACCGCATACTCGTCGATCTGCACTCGGTGTATCGAGACGTTGTGCGAATCCAGCTCGGGGCTATCGACGACCTCATCAATGTGGAGTACCGCGATGACTTGGTTCGCGTGGCAAACACGCTGAGTGCTGCGGATGTGCTTGCCGTGAGTGACGCGATTGCAACCACCCGCGAGCGAATTTCGAGAAACGTTTCACCAGTCTTGGCACTCGAGTCCCTTCTCGTCACCGCGATTCCAGCGCAGGTGGCCTAGTGGTTGAGTTCGCCATTGTTCGACGTCGAGTCGCCGCAGCATTCGTGACGCTCTCACTCGCGGTTTCACTCGCGGGATGCACGGTGTTCGGCGAGACTGTCGCAACATCGACCCCCTACGCATCGGGTGCGCCCGTCGGATTCGAGAGCTACTACGAACAGCCCATCGTGTGGACATCCTGCGGTGACAGACTGCAGTGCGCCACCGTTGAGGCCCCGACTGACTGGGCCGACCCACTGAGCGGCGACATCACGATTGCCATCAATCGGCACATGGCGACTGAACAACCCGCCATCGGTGATCTCGTGATCAATCCCGGCGGGCCGGGGGAGTCGGCTGTCGCGTTCGTTCGCGAAAGCTCAGGCCGGTCTGTCGACTCAACTCTTCGCGACCAATTCAACATCGTCGGTATCGACCCCCGCGGTGTGGGCGAGTCGTCACCTGTCGTGTGCTACACCGACCCGGCGGACCTCGACGACGCCTTGTACGGCGTCCCGACGGGCGAGCGTGGATCGGACGAGTGGTATGCCTCCGTCGAACGCGCAGTGATGGACTTCGGACAGGCGTGTCTGGAGAACACTGGCGACCTGCTTGCTCATGTCGACACGGCCAGTGCAGCCCGCGACATGGACATGATTCGGGCTGCCATGGGAAACGAGAAGCTCAATTATCTCGGGTACTCCTATGGAACCTTTCTCGGGGCGACGTATGCAGACTTGTTCCCCGACCGTGTAGGCCGCATGGTTCTCGACGGCGCAATTGACCCCACAGTCCCGCCTCACGACAGCATGTACGGTCAAGTGGTTTCGTTCGAACGAGCGCTCGATGCCTACCTTGCGTGGTGTGTCGACGGAGGTGATTGCCCCCTCGGAGACACGGTCACGGAAGCCGGCCTGGCACTGCAGGTGTTGCTGGCCGACGTCGACGCCGCTCCCATCGAGAACACGGATGGTCGCCTTCTGGGGGCCGACACTCTGGTCACGGCGTTGCTGTGGCCGCTCTATGACAATGCGGCGTGGCCTCAACTCAGTGACATCGTTGCGGCCACGCTGAACGGCGATCCGACGCCGGCATTTGATTCAGCAGATTCCTAT
>JBIISS010000108.1:0-4568 GCA_044340895.1 Microbacteriaceae bacterium | reverse complement strand
GTGAGCGGGATGCCGACGATGTGAACCAAGACGAGCGTGAAGCCAATTGCCGCACCGGCGAGGGTGGGCGTTGCAGCTTTCTCTGTGACCAGCAGGATCACGAGCACGAAGACGGCGGTGAGCACAACTTCCAGCACGAAAGCGCCGGTCATGTTGATGGCACCGTTGTCGTAGCTGTTTGTGCCCAGCGCCCCGGTGCGGTCCGTCACGCCAAAGAACGAAACGAATGACTGAAGCAATGCGGCGCCGGCGATGGCTCCAAGAACCTGTGCAGCCCAGTAGCCCACAGCATCCTTCAGCGAGAGTCGCTTGGCGAGGAGCATCCCGAGTGTCACAGCCGGGTTAACGTTGGTGCCCGAGATCGGCCCGAAAGCGTATGCGAGGGCAAACAGAACCAGACCGAAGGCGAAGGCAACACCGAGAATGCCCGAACCGGCCCCCGTTCCACCGACGCCAACCGTGGCGCTAATTCCGAAGACGGCGGCTCCCACGGCCAGGAACACCAAGAAGAACGTTCCCAAGAACTCAGCCGCATATTTCCTTAATGACATGTCATTCCTTTCCATTTAGACATTGCCTTCAGTGTATGGATGACCCGAAACCAATTGCGGATACGCGGGCGTGCGCGCGTCGTGGCCAAGTGTTCCGCCTCTGGGGCACACCCAAGATTGGTCCACGCAGAGGAAACAACGAACCCCCCACTTGGAATCCAAGTGGGGGGTTAGATGTTTTCACCGATAGGTCAGTGAAAATGAGTCTTGCTTAAAGGGGGCGAATGTTCTCGGCCTGAGGACCCTTGGGGCCCTGTACGGTTTCGAACTCGACCTGCTGATTCTCTTCAAGACCACGGAAGCCGGATCCCTGAATCGCACTGAAGTGTGCGAATACGTCGGGGCTGCCGTCGGAAGGAGCGATGAAACCAAAGCCCTTCTCGTTGTTGAACCACTTCACGGTTCCTGTTGCCATGCTGTTTTCTTCTTTTCTTTTATTGCGGCGAACCGCGTATTCCCATGCACAAGAATCAGTTACACAGGTTCTCCATCCCCCGAAAGGACTGGAAATCTTTTAAGTTTCTAGCGACGGTACGTATCCACCATCGGGCAGTCGAAACTGTCTCGGGCTGATAGACCCACGCGGTTGAGATATTCGATCACGATCGCATACGACCGCATCAGGCTGGTTTCAGTGTATGGCACACCAATAGACAAGCAATACTCGCGCACGATTCGACGTGTCTTCGCGAGGTGGGGTCGAGGCATGCTGGGGAAGAGGTGGTGCTCAATTTGGTAGTTCAAGCCTCCGAACAACCATGTCGCCCACCAACCGCCGCGAACGTTGCGCGAGGTCATGACCTGCTTGCGCAAGAAGTCGAGTTTTGAGCCGGCCGGAATGATCGGCATGCCCTTGTGGTTTGGCGCGAACGAAGCCCCCATGTACAAGCCAAAAACTGCGAGCTGCACGCCGAGGAACGCAAACGCCATGCCAACCGGCAAGAACCAAAACAGAACAAACACGACCGCAGTGACTCGGGCGAGAATCATGGTCAACTCGAGCCATCGTCCCCTGATCGACTTGTCGGTGACGAGTGTTCGAATCGAGATGTAGTGCAGGTTGATGCCTTCGAGAAGCAGGAGAGGGAAGAAGAGCCAGCCTTGGCGCTGCACAATCCAGGCTTTGAAGCCGTGCTGTTCGGCAGCCGATTCTGGAGTAAAAGCAATGGTGTCGTACTCGATGTCTGGGTCGGCATCCACCTGGTTGGGGTTCTTGTGGTGTCGCGTGTGCTTGCTCATCCACCAGCTGTAGCTCATGCCAACGACGAGCGTGGCGAGCAGCTTGCCCATGCGGTCATTGGTTCGACCCGAGGTGAAAACTTGCCGGTGCGACGCTTCGTGGGCGAGAAAGGCAAATTGGGTGAAGAGCAGGCCAAGGACGCCGGCAAGCAGAAGCTGGAACCATGAGTCGCCGAGCAGAATCATTCCGGCGAAGGTGGCGACAAGGGCGAGGCCGAGAACGACGAGAAGAGAGATGTAAAAACCGCGCGATCGGTTGAGTAGACCGCGCGCGCGAATCGTGCGCGATAGCTCAGCGTAGGCGTTATTGGACTGGTTGAAATCGGAGGACCGAGGCTGTGTCGGGCGAAAGGCCAAAAGGGCCGAAACGGTGGAAGTAATGAGAATCCCTAGGTGCGCCGACGTTCAGAGAGATGAACTGCGCGAGGGGCAATCCGCCGATGTATTCCCACCATACTCCCCGGAGCCTGACCGAGCGCTGGCAAACGCACAAGGCTACTTCGGCTTTGTTCCAAGCAGTTTTTCGATGTCTCCAAAAACCTCCATCGCGCCGACGTCACCGACGTCATCAAACAGCACCTCGCCGGTCGACGAGGTGTGTGTGACGTGGATGCGCGCATCCAGCGTCTCTTCGACGCGCTGGTGCGGTTCCGCGCGCAGCGGGGCATGAAGTAGGCCACCACGTGTGCGGTCGGCACGAACGGTCAGCGTGCCGTCCGGGCCGGTCAGCGACCACGAGACGTGCGTGTCGTCAATCGTCAGGTCAGCTTCGCGTGCTCGATTGTAGGTCGCCCAGCGATAGAGGTGACCGCCATGACGAAGGCCAAGGAGGAAACCGCGGAATTCAGAACGGAGCCAAGGAATAATCGCGACGGAGCCGATAAATGATGCGTCGGGCTCGGTCGCAAAATGATTGGAGTGCAGCCAGACGTAACCGGCAGGAAACGAGCGGCCCCAGTCTTTTTCGATATATCCACGTCCGTTGCTGTAGTCGATGGATTTGCCCTCGATGTCGATCCGGCCACTGAGTCCGTGTCCGAAAGACACAATGCCGTGGTAGCACTCCATAAACGGAACGAGGCCGTACCAGCCCATGATGCCCGGGGATCCCACGGTGACGGGCCATCCTTCTAAGGCACTAGTGAAGTCCAGACGCCCCTTCAGTTGCGGAAGGTCGAGCGTGACCCCGGAGGAGTCGAAGTGATTGGGCCCGACTCGCACATCGAAACCCGTCGATGAAGCCGCGAATTCCTCGAGACGGTAGGTGTGAAACCACGATCGCCCGGTGGACCCGTCGAGCACCTGCACAAACGCCTCATCACGGCGACCGTGTTCACCGAGGATTCCGCGAAAAACTCCGGGGATCACGGCCCATCGGTGTTTGTGGGTCGGATCGACGATCTTGATGTACCAGCCCTCGAAGAAGGGCGTTCGGCCGTCTGATCCGTGGAACGCCTCGGGATGTTGAATCGCTCTGATGAAACTTCTTGGACTGGCCACGAGAGCGAGAATACGCGACTACTCTGTGCGATTGTGAAACTAGTATTGCGACATGGTTCGGGCACGAAGTCTCAGAGGGGAATCCTCGAGCTTTGCGCATCCAATCGGGCTTCTGCTTTTCAATCGACCGGATTATGCACGCCGAACGCTGGAGGCTCTCGCCCAACAAGAGTCGCCAATCGATCAGTCACGACTGACCATTTTTCGGGACGGCTACGTGGGTTCGAAAGATGAGCACCTCGAAAGACCGGACCGAACAGCTGAAGTTGACGACCTCGTTGCACAGTTTTTTCCCGACGCAACCTTCGTGACATCCCGCGAGAACGTCGGCGTTGCGAGAGCGTACGAACATCTTTACGCCGCTGTTTTCGCCGCGGACGACGAATGGGCAGCTCTCTTCGAAGAGGATTTCGTCGTCGATTCGGACTACCTCTCGATCCTGAGCTCGTTCATTTCGCTCGCGGAGCCGCACCCCCAAATCGTTGCGGTGTCGGCTATCGGAGACGTCTCCAATCATCGTGAGCGAGGTCCGCACCACCTGTATGTCGCGAGGCACCTGTGGGCGTACGCACTCCGTCGCCGGTGCTGGTCAGAGATGAAGCCGCATATGGACGCTTATTTCGACGCACTCGGACCAGGAAACTATTGGCAACGTGATGTGAGGCGGGTCATCCGGGATCTCGCACAGCGGGGCTACTTGGTTCAAGGAACCAGTCAAGACTTCGTCAAGTTCTCGTGGATGCTCACCCACGGTTACCTCGCCCTCAACACCGGACAGGCGCATGGCGAGTACATCGGCGTCGAGGGCCTTCATTCCACACAACAGTCATTTGACGAGCAGGGGTTTTCACAAGCTCGCAAACCGCGAGACACCGATTTTCGATTCCCACAGCTAAACGCGGACTTTTTGGACGAGTTGCGTCGGGAGGCGCGCGCGTCGTGGGCGCTGTGGTTTACGGATGCCCGGGAGCGAGCCGAAGAACGTCTCGCCACTGCACGAAAAAATGGCCAGGACGCCCGAGAGAACGTGGTGAAGCTGAAGCAAGCCCTCCGCTCAAGCGAGGAGGAGCGCCTTCGTCTGGAAGGAATCCTCAAGAAGCGTTGGTGGGCTCGCTTCACGCAGCTCAGCAATCTTGGATTTCGAAAGCACCCGGCGCCGAGCGCAGTACCCGGTGGCCACGCGCCGGAGGAGCGTGGCGGCTGGACGTGGTTTGGCGGAACATCCGCTCTGAGCATTGGAAACGTGCACCTCGTGGGCTTCGTTCGAAAACGTGCGGC
>JBIISS010000107.1:0-4575 GCA_044340895.1 Microbacteriaceae bacterium | reverse complement strand
GGACGACGCGTGGATGCGAGCGACCTGATCGGCAGGCACCGCGAACATACCGAACGGGTAATTCTGTCGGAGATCTTCCTTTGTGGTGAAGGGCAACCGACGGATGTCGTCAAGCGAGCGAATGTCCTCGGGGCTCACCCCGGCAGCATCAAATTTGACCCGATAAGCCGCCACATTTTCGTAGGCGTGCCGGACACTCCACTGCAAACGGCTCAACTGGAGTTCCGCGAGTTGCGCTGCGGACAGCAGTTCACCCTCATCAAATTCAGGGGCGGCGTCAAAACGCGTGTTGTGGACTTTCGCCATCGAAACCAGTAACCTAACTTGGGTTAGTAAGATAAAGTACTAATAGGTAAGCATACATTTACATATTCTGAATTGCAACCGTATCCGCCGCATCATTGCGGGGAACCGAGGAAGGAAAAATGCCCGACAGCGCCAAGATGGCTTTCTCAGCAATGGCAGATTCGACGCGACGTTCGATACTCCAAATTCTGAGCAAGGACGTCGAACTTCCGGTTAGTTCTCTTGCGGAACACTTCCCCGATGTGACCCGGGCGGCCATCTCGTCGCACCTGCGCGTGCTGAGGGATGCCGACATGGTCGTGGAACAGCGACGAGGCCAGTTCCGTTTTTACTCGCTCGGCCCTAACCGCGCCGACGACGTTTTGCAGTTCTTGCGCGACGTTTACCAGGGCGACGTAGACAACTTGGCCGCACGCACGGAGCCCGGCAGGCGCTAGCTTTTGGCCGGCGATCTCAGCTTCTTCGTCAACGCGGAGTCTGAAAAGACCCCCAGCGAGCTGTGGCGCCAACTCTCGAGCGGCAACACTTCTGGTTGGCCGATTCTCGAGCACTGCCTCCAGCTTGAGGTCGGCGCAGCGGTGATGTTCAACATTCCGCATCCGGACGGCTCGACCATTGAGTCATCTGGTCGCATCGTGGAGGTGCTTGAAGAACAGCGCGTTATTCTCGTGCAAGAAACCCCCTGGAGCGGACACATCCGCGTCGATCTCAAGCCGATCGAAAACGGCACACGCATTACGGTGAGGGTCCAGCTGGGGCCAGAGTGCCTCCCCTGGTTCTCTGCATCGGCCGATTCCGAGCTCGAAGGTCGCATTCCTGGCGGGCTTAAGATTGGACTCCTCGCGCCGCTCTCGGGAACGGCGGGTCTGCTGGGCAGGGCTGTGGCAAATGCCGCCACGCTCGCGGTCGAAGAGCTCAACGCAAGTTCGGCCTTTGGTCCTCGCCCCGCAGAGCTCGTCGTCGCAGATGATCGAACAGATCAGGGCGCTGCGCTTGCCGCCTTCAACCGGCTCACCGTCACGGAGAACTGCGAAGTCGTCGTAGCGTGCATATCATCCGCTTCACTCCAGGCAATTCGGCCGGTCGCTACAGCGCGGGGAACTCTTTTTCTCGCTGCCGCGATGAGCGAGCACACGCCCTCCGGGGCGAACTTCTTCCAGTTCGGGGAAACGCCCCTCGACCAGCTGGCAGCCTCGGTCCCAATGATGATGGATCAAACGAACTCTCGGCACTGGTTCATCCTGGGTTCAGATTACGTCTGGCCTCGTTCAATTGGGATGGTCGCCAACGAGGTCATTGAACGTCATCACGGGGTCATTGCGGGAGAACACTATCAACCGCTCGGCACTGCTCAGTTCGACGAAGTGATTGATCAAATCTCGAGAAGCGGGGCGGACCTAATCCTCTCTTCGCTTGTGGGCATCGATGCGGTCTTGTTCGAGCGCGCGTTTTACGATTCAGGGCTGCGCTCACGGTTCCGAACTCTTGCCACCAATTTTGACGATTCGTTGCTCGATCACACCGGCCGCGAGGCAGCAAACGGAATTTGGTCAACGCAGGAATACTTCATGCCGACACTTGCCGACGAAATGGACTCGGTTGCCCGTCGCTATCGGGAGAGATTTGGCGAACTCGCTCCGCGATTGAGCAGCATGGCCAAGTCTGTCTATGACAGCATCCATTTGTATGCTCAGGCACTGGGCATCGCCAAGAGCACGGAGCCCTCAGAAATCAGTGCGGTGCTCCGTTCCACCCGGCTCGGGGGTTCTCGTCTTTTGAGCCGTGACCGGGGGACGGTGCTCACCACAGAACTCGTCGAGGTTACACCTGACGGATTCCGCCAGATCAGGACCGGGCGCCAGTAGGCCGCAAGATCGTCGACACAGTTTCGGCGATTCGAAGCACTTCGCGGTCGTCGAAGGGTCGGCCCATCACGGTCAGTCCGACAGGAACTGCCTTGGGGTCTCCGGTAGGAACAGTCACCATTGGCATACCCATCAACGCACCTGGTGAAGTAAGGCGTGTCAGTGTATCGAACAGTGAACGGGTAGAGCCGTTGAGCTCGACCTCGGCGTCTTCGCCCAGCTTTGGCGGCAAGATTGGCACCGTCGGGAACGCGATTGCGTGCACACCCGCATCGTCCAACTGCGAAATGAATTGCCTGCGCAACTGCCAGCGATTGTCTGCCGCGCGACGGTAATCCAGTGTCGGAACACGATTATCGTGAATAAAGGAGAGCACGCCTGCGACATCCGGTGATTTCGTCAGTGCGGAAGTCGCGCTCAGGTCATCTGGAAGTCCCGACATTCCGGTGCCTCGCAAATATGAAATCAATGTGTGGGGGGTTTCATACAAAACGACTGTCATGTTGGATTCAGCGGTTCGCTCAAAGTGGTTCGTTAGGTTCACGGGCACAATCTGCACACCGGCATCACGAAGGGCCGACAAGGCCTCGTCAAATCGAGCCCCCACCGTCTTTTCCAAGTCGGCGAGATACGCGTCAGAAACACCAATCCGAATTTCCTTTGGCTTGCTGACTTCGACGCTGTCGCCTTCGCCCGTGATGAGTTCATCGACGAAACGCAGATCTGCGACGGTGTTGGCGAAGACGCCTGCCGTGTCTCGTGTCCACGACAACCCGATAATCCCGTCCGACGGGTAGCGGCCCGTGGTTGGTCGAAGGCCGAAGACACCGCAGAAAGCTGCCGGTACCGACATCGAACCTCCGGTATCCGTCCCGATCGCCACGGGGACAATCCCCCGGGCCACTGCTGCCGCACTTCCGCCCGAAGACCCACCGGCGCTGAGCGATGGATCGAAGGGGTTCCGCACGGGTCCATGCGCGCCGTTGTTACTCGTGAGTCCAAAAGCGAGTTCGTGAAGATTCGTCTTTCCGACAACAACCGCACCCTCCGAACGCAGCGCGGTAATGACGTCGGCATTCACGTCGGGCGAAAAGTCTAGGAAGTCCGTGCCACCTGTGGTCGAAAGTCCGGCCACATCGATGTTGTCCTTGACGGCGATGGGGATACCGGCGAGAACTCCCCGCCCTCCCTCAGTCAGAGCATCCTGCTCTGCAATGGAGATAAAGACCCCCATATCAGCGGAGGCGAGAGCCGCCGTGCGAGCCTCCTCGAGAGCGTCTCCCCGCTGTTTGGTTGAGAGCGCCTGCCAATCTTTGAGAGTTCGTGTGGCCATTTTGATTCAAGTCCCTTTCGGTTTCTAGACTGCGAGCCGTCGACTAACGGTCTCGTGGGTTGTGGCTGACACCTCGCCGTGATCGATGACAGCGCCGGTTTCCATGACAAGCCAGCGATCAGCCACGTTGAGGGCCATTCCGATGTGCTGTTCGACCAGCAGAACGCCGACTCCGCGAGCCGCCGCTTCGCGGATCAGTTGCGCGCACCTGTCGACGTTTTTCGGCTGCAAACCTTCGCTCGGCTCGTCGAGAATCCAGAGCAAGCCTGGGTTTGCCGCCGCACGGGCGACGGCGAGCATTTTTTGCTCGCCTCCGGAGAGCGTTCCCGCCCGTTGAGACGAACGCTCGGCGAGGAAGGGGAACCCTTCGGCCGCGGTTTCCTTCGAGGCTCCGACCAGGCGCAAATTTTCCGCAACGGTCAGGTCGCGCAGGATTGGTTGGTCCTGACGGACCGTGCGCATCCCGAGTTGAAATCGCCGGGAAGGTGCGGCTTTCGTGACGTCAGCGCCTCCGATGGCGATGCTGCCGGCCATTGCGGGAAGAGTGCCCGTGATTGCCGCTACTGCAGTACTCTTTCCCGCTCCGTTCCGTCCGAGCAGTGCGACTACTTCGCCAGGTTCAATGGCAAGGTCTAAGCCCGTAACGATGCGCGCACCGGCATAGCCAGCAACGAGTCCCTGCACGTCAAGCAATGGCATCAGTGACCCTCCCCAACGTAAGCGCGGGTGACGTCGGCATTGTTCTCAATCTCTTCGACGGTGCCCGTGGCCAGCACCCGCCCCGCTTGCAACACGGTGACCGCCGAAGCAGCAGAGCGGATCAACGCCATGTCGTGTTCGACAACGACGATTGGAATGTCGAGTACAGAGGCTTCAGTGCGGAGAATTTCCGCGACACTCGCGGTTTCACCGGCTGTCATTCCTGCTGTCGGCTCATCCAGCAACACCAGTGTGGGCCGACTTGCGAATGTCATGGCCAATTCGAGAATCTGGCGTTGCCCGTGCGATAGGCGGAAGGCGGGAGTGTCGAGCAGACGCACGAGATCGCCGGCTTCGAGAATTCGCCACGCC
>JBIISS010000106.1:0-4578 GCA_044340895.1 Microbacteriaceae bacterium | reverse complement strand
TCGCCACGTCCGAGCGCGATGGCATGTCCTCTGGTTCGGTGAGATCAAGCAGACCCGGTCGATGGATGCGCTTCTTGAGTGCTGGTAGCCCAACGCTCGCCGGCTCAGCCCCGCGCGCGATTGCCACCAGTGGCTCCATGAGCGCGAGGCCTTCGAAGGCGTCTCGGGCGTAGCGAACTTCGCCCTCGAAAATCGCGGCGAGGTCCTCCTCAACGAATGACCGAGTCAGAGCGGCACCGCCAAGAATCACCGGCCATTTGCGAGCGAGGCCGCGCACGTTGAGCTCTTCGAGGTTTTCCTTCATGACGACGGTCGACTTGACGAGGAGCCCGCTCATGCCGATCACATCGGCGTTGTGCTCTTCGGCCGCAGCGATGATGTCGTTGATGGATTGCTTAATGCCGATGTTGACGACGTCGTAGCCGTTGTTCGTGAGGATGATGTCGACAAGGTTCTTGCCGATGTCGTGCACATCGCCACGAACCGTGGCCAAGACAATCTTGCCCTTGCCGGCCGCTTCGCTCTTCTCCATGTGCGGCTCAAGCAAGGCCACAGCGGTCTTCATCACTTCGGCCGACTGCAGCACAAACGGGAGCTGCATTTCGCCCTTGCCGAATCGTTCGCCCACAACCTGCATGCCGGCGAGAAGGTGGTCGTTGATGATGCCGAGGGCCGTCATGCCCTCCGAGCGCGCGAGATCGAGGTCATCCTCGAGGCCCTTTGACTCGCCATCGATGATGCGCCGTGCGAGACGCTCACCCGTGGGTAGTGCCGCCAATTCGGCTGCGCGGGCATCCCGCAAGGCAGCACTGTCGACGCCGTCGAACAGGTCGAGCATCGTGCTCAACGGGTCGTAGGTGAGTTCACCATCTGCGTTGTATTCGCGTCGATCCCATACGAGGTCTAGCGCAACCTTGCGGCGGTCATCCGGGATGCTCGCGAGCGGCATGATCTTCGCCGCATCCACGATCGCACTCGTCAAGCCGGCTGCCGTCGCTTCGTGCAAGAACACGGAGTTGAGCACGGCACGCGCGGCGGGGTTGAGACCAAACGAAACGTTCGAGACGCCGAGCGTCGTCTGAACGCCCGTGTATTTGGTCGTAATCTCTCGAATCGCTTCGATGGTCTCGACGGCGTCTCGACGCGTCTCTTCTTGTCCGGTGGCGATGGGAAAAGTGAGCGCGTCGACGATGATGTCACTCACGCGCATGCCCCAGCCATCGACAAGTTCGTCGATGAGTCGGCTCGCGATGCGCACCTTGTCTTCGCGCGTTCGGGCCTGGCCCTGCTCGTCGATGGTGAGCGCAATCACGGCCGCTCCGTGCTCTTGAACCAAGGGCATGATTCGGCCGAAGCGCGATGTCGGGCCGTCGCCGTCTTCATAGTTGACCGAGTTGACCACCGGGCGACCGCCGATGAGCTCAAGGCCCGCCTGCAACACGGCGGGCTCGGTCGAGTCGATGACCAACGGCAAGGTGGATGCGCTGCGGAACCGCGACACAATCTCTTGCACGTCGGCGACACCGTCGCGCCCCACGTAATCCACGCACACGTCGAGCAGGTGTGCGCCATCACGGGTTTGTTTGCGAGCGATGTCGACGCAGTCGTCCCAACGCTGCTCAAGCATGGCGTCGCGAAAGGCCTTCGAGCCGTTCGCATTGGTGCGCTCACCAATGGCGAGAAAAGCGTTGTCTTGGTCGAAACTCACGTGCTGATAGAGGCTCGCGACGCCGGGGTCGTCTTCGAGCTTGCGAGTCGCAGGTGTGGCACTTCCGAGCCGGTCGACTACCGCCTTCATGTGCTCTGGGGTGGTGCCACAGCATCCACCAATCAGCTGCAAACCAAATTCGCCGACAAATTGCTCGTGGGCAGTGGCGAGTTCACTCGCGGTCAACGGGTAACTTGCGCCGTTGGGCCCGAGCACCGGCAATCCGGCGTTCGGCATGCACATCACCGGCACGCGACTGAACTTGGATAGTTGACGAAGGTGCTCGCTCATCTCGGTCGGTCCAGTTGCGCAGTTGAGTCCGATGGCGTCGATTCCGAGTGGTTCAAGTGCCGTGAGGGCAGCGGTAATTTCGCTTCCCATGAGCATCGTGCCGGTCGTCTCAACCGTCACCTCGACGAAAAGGGGCAGGCGGATGCCCAACTCCGCACTCGCTGACTTGCACCCGTTGATTGCGGCCTTTGTCTGTAGCAGATCTTGGGATGTCTCGACCAGGAAAGCGTCCGCGCCTCCCTGAATCAAACCCTTTGCCTGAAGGGCGAACGTCTCTTTGAGGTGGGCATAGGTGGTGTGCCCCAGGCTCGGTAACTTGGTCCCCGGGCCAATCGAGCCCAGCACCCAGCGGAGACGACCGTCTCGCGCCTCGTAGGCCTCGGCCGACTCTCGTGCGATTCGAGCGCCTCGTTCGGCGAGGTCTTCAATTCGGTTGTCAATGCCGTAATCCGACAGGTTCGACCAGTTCGCACCGAACGTGTTTGTTTCGACGGCATCGACACCGACATCGAAGTAGGCGCCGTGGATTGCAGAAATGACGTCGGGCCGAGTTTCGTTGAGAATCTCGTTGCACCCTTCGAGCTGCACAAAGTCATCGAGGGTGAGTTCGTGTTGTTGCAACATCGTGCCCATGGCACCGTCGGCAATGACGACGCGTTCCCGCATGGTCTCAAGCAGGGCGCGCGAACGCGACGGCATTGAGGTTTCGACCCGCGCACTCACGGCTCAAGTTTAGGCGCGCGCCGACAGCGTGTTTCTTTCTGCTACAGGTAGCTCACACCGGTGAGCTTCTCGCTCTCGTCCCACAGGCGCTTCGCGTCAGTTGTGCTCTTGGCGGCGGCACTTCGACCCGCCTTGTGCGGATACCCCGATTGCTCGTTCTTGCCCTGGGGCCCGATGTAATCGTTGCCTTTCACGTCACTCGCCGTCGCAGCGTAAAGCTGATTGAGCGCTCCCATAGAAGCCGACTGCGCCATGCGATTCGTCACCGATTGGCCGAGCCACTTCATAAAGGTGCCGCGACCCTTCATCGGTCCAGACATCATGAGCGAGGTGTTTGACCAGCCGGGATGCGCTGCCGCTGCAATGGCATCAACCTTGGCCGCGACGAGTCGGCGTTGAAGCTCGCTCGTGAACAACAGATTCGCAAGTTTGCTCTGTCCGTAGGCCGCCCACGCCTTGTACTTCACCCCGCCCATCAGGTCATCGAAGTTCATCACCCCGGTCTTGTGCAGGTTCGACGAGACCGTCACGATTCGTGCCCCCGGTGTTTTTTTGATGAGTGGGAGCAACAATCCGGTGAGTGCGAAGTGGCCGAGGTGGTTCGTGCCGAACTGCGCTTCGAAGCCGTCTGCGGTCACCTCTCGCTGGGGCACACCCATAATGCCGGCATTGTTCATCAGGATGTCGAGACGCTTGTGGCTCTTGATGAAGACTGACGAAAACTCGCGAATGCTCGCCAAGCTGGCAAGGTCAAGCCTCGTCACTGAGACGATTGCCCCGGGGTTCGCCTCGCGAATAACGCGAGCGGCGCGCTCACCGCGTGCAACATCGCGAACCGCCAACGTGACCGATGCCCCGCGCGCGGCCAACTCAGTTGCGGATACGAGACCGAGTCCGGCGGTGGCGCCCGTCACGATGGCTGTCTTGCCTTCGAGATGAGGCATGTCGGCAACGGTCCAGTTCGATGTAGTCATGCAACGACCTTACGCGAGGCATTCTCGGCCAAAGTCACCTAGCGCAAGTGCTCCGCGAAGAACGTCTCGATGCGCATCCACGCGTCTTTGGCTTCTTCCGGGTAGGGGCGAAAACCTGCGACGCGTTGCATGAACGGGCGCATCAGCTTCGGCCCCGCCGGGCCGGGATTCATGAACGCGTGATTTGCATTCGGGTATTCGACGATGTCGTGCGCGATACCCCGCTGAGCCAGCCCTGCTTCGAGAACGGCCGCCGCCCCCGGGAGAGTTTTGTCTTTGCCGCCGAAGGATCCGACAATCGGACACGCGCCGTCGAGCACAGCGTCGATGTCCTTCGGCATCATGCCGTAATTGACCGCGGATGCTCCATACCCCTGATTCGCCAGCTGCAGGGCGAACCCGCCACCCATGCAAAAGCCGGCCACACCGAACTTGCCCGTGCAATCCGAACGCGTGGCGAGAAAGGCCTTGGCCGCCTCGACATCGTCGAACGCCTGGCCGTTTCCATCATTGAGAGCGCGGAAGGTGGCAGTCAAGCAACGACGCATGCCCCCACGGCTGTATAGATCGGGCATGAGAACGATGTAGCCGGCGGAACACATGCGTTCGACCTGCGCGCGCATGTTCTCTTCGATGCCGAACACTTCGTGCACCATGATGACGCCGGGCCACGGCCCTTCGCCGTCGGGAACGGCCAACAATCCATGAAGCTCGTGCCCCGGCGCTGAAGCGGTCGGCGTCGGAATTGTTACTTCACTGATCTGCACGGCGTGCCTGAAGTCTCGCTACTTGGGCGCGCGTTTGCGTTTCGACCACGCCCACCCGATGAGCACGGCGATAAAGGCGTTGAACGCCATGAAAGCCGCAATACCGCAACGTAGA
>JBIISS010000105.1:0-4632 GCA_044340895.1 Microbacteriaceae bacterium | reverse complement strand
GATGTTCTTGTTGGGCAGCTCACCTAGGATCTCAAATTCCGTCTTGCTCGTGCCCTCGCCACGTGCGTACTGCATGAACACGAGGTTCCAGATTTCGATGTAGCGGTCTTCGTCGGCAACGGGGCCACCTTCGATTCCGTACTTTGGGCCGCGGTCGAAATAAATCTCGGAACAGGGACCCGCCGGTCCTGGCTGACCCGTCGACCAGTAGTTGTCTTCTTTGCCACGTCGTTGGATTCGTTCAGCCGGAAGTCCGGCAATCTTGGTCCACAGATCGATGGCCTCGTCATCATCTTCGTAAACGGTTACCCAGAGATCTTTCTCTGCGAAACCAAGCCCACCATCGCTTTCAGAAGAAGTCAGTAGTTCCCACGCATAACCGATGGCGCCTTCTTTGAAGTAGTCGCCGAATGAGAAGTTGCCGTTCATCTGAAAAAAGGTGCCGTGACGCGTTGTCTTGCCGACCTCTTCAATGTCCAGTGTGCGGATGCACTTTTGCACGCTCGTGGCCCGAGGATACGGGGGCGGAACGTGCCCGGAGAGATAAGGGATAAACGGCACCATGCCGGCAACCGTGAAAAGCAGCGTCGGATCGTCGCTCACCAACGACGCAGAGGGGACGACCGTGTGACCGTTCTTCGCGAAGTAGTCCAACCAGCGTTGGCCAATGTCAGCGGTCTTCATTAAGGGTTACTTGCTCTTGCGAATCTCAGCGTCGCGCGTGCGGTAGCCGTCGACGACGGCTTCCTTGACGCCCTCAACGGCCGAGTCAACGTTCGCAAGAAAAGCCTTGCCAGATTCGGTCTTGCTCACTTCGTGAGCAATGACGAAACCAGCAACAACACCGAGTGAAATGAGGAGAAAGTTCTTCATAGCGGTCAAGTCTAGGTGACTTCACTGGCGCGAGTAGAACACCCGAAAGACGAAGGCGACCAACCCGACAGATCGAGTGGTCGCCCTCGCAATGAAGGTGTTTGACGCTTAGCGCGCTGCGTAGTACTCAACCACGAGCTGAACTTCACAGGTCACAGGCACCTCTGCGCGCTTGGGGCGACGCACCAGCGTGGTGCGCAGCTTGTCGAGCTCGACGTCCAGGTAACCAGGCACGGGAGGGAGAACATCCACGTGACCGCCGGCAGCAGCAACCTGGAATGGTTCCATGCCCTCACTGCGTTCGCGAACCTGAATGACCTGACCCGGCTTGACCCGGAACGACGGGCGATCAACGAGCTGACCGTCAACAGTGATGTGACGGTGAACAACCATCTGACGCGACTGAGCCTGAGTGCGAGCGAAGCCCGAGCGAAGTACCAAGGCGTCGAGACGCATCTCGAGCAGCTCGACCAGGTTCTCACCGGTCAGGCCGTCGGTGCGCCGGGCTTCCTGGAATACACGACGAAGCTGTGCTTCGCGAATGCCATATTGAGCGCGGAGGCGTTGCTTCTCACGAAGACGAACAGCATAGTCACTGTCTGTCTTGCGCTTGGTGCGTCCGTGCTCACCCGGAGCGTAAGGACGCTTCTCCAGGTACTTGGCGGCCTTCGGGGTCAGTGGGATGCCGAGCGCACGGCTCAGGCGGGTCTTGCTGCGGGTACGTGCTTTGTCAGACACGATTTCCTTTCGATTTTCTCAACGTAGAAACCGCACGCACGGATGGCGCACGAAGAATGAGAGGTGTTGCCAGGAGCCCGGCTACAGGGCATTTCCAGATCTTCTCCATAGTTCGACGCAGCCGCACGCGAACTAAGAAAACAGGCGTTGCAACTTTAGCATGACGATTGCGCGAGCATTGTCTACTCTCCGCGCAGAATTCGTCGTATGCGAGCCAACCGTTCCCCCATGGTTGCCTCAGCTCCACGATCCGACGGAACGTAATACTCCGTTCCGCTCAGCTCCTCTGGGAGGTAGTCCTGTCGAGCAATACCGTGCGGCTCGTCGTGCGCGTAGACATATCCGTTGCCGTGCCCGAGTGACTTTGCGCCCGGATAGCTGCCGTCCCGCAAATGCTTCGGCACCGCACCGGATCGACCAGAACGAACATCCTCGATTGCAGAGTTAATGGCGTTGTAGGCAGCATTTGATTTCGGACTCGATGCGAGAAAGATTGTCGCCTCCGCCAGTGGGATGCGCCCCTCCGGCATTCCGATGAACGCAACGGCATCCGCCGCGGCCACCGCGACCTCCAACGCGCGAGGTTCGGCGAGTCCAATATCCTCGGACGCCGAGATGATGAGCCGGCGCGCAATGAACCGAGGGTCTTCGCCTGCCTCGATCATGCGAGCCAAGTAGTGGATGGCCGCGTCGGCGTCACTGCCGCGAATCGACTTGATGAACGCCGAGATAACGTCGTAGTGCTCATCGCCCTGTCGGTCATAACGCAAGAGTGCTCGATCTACCGCCTGAGAAACGATCTCCGGTGTTACGGAGTCCGCCTTGGTTGCGAGCGCGACATTGGCGGAAGCTTCAAGACTCGTCAGGGCCCTACGTGCGTCCCCAGCCGAAAACCTCACGATTGCAGCTAGCGCTTCGTCAGAAACGCTGACCCGGGAATCGAGCCCGTGAGGGGCTTCAATTGCGCTCATCAAAAGCTGCGTGATGTCATCGTCGTTGAGTGGCTCCAGACGCAAGAGAAGGCTCCGAGACAACAGTGGAGTGACGACGCTAAACGACGGGTTCTCGGTTGTTGCGGCAATCAGCGTCACAATGCCGTTCTCAACGCCTGGTAGTAGCGCATCCTGTTGGGCCTTATTGAAGCGGTGAATCTCATCAAGAAAGAGCAAGGTGGAGGTTCCAAACATTTCACGATTTGTCCGCGCCTTCTCCATGACCTCGCGCACGTCCTTGACGCCCGCGGTCACTGCGGATAACTCGACAAAGGCTCTTTTGCTCTGCATCGCGATGACATGCGCGATACTCGTTTTTCCGGTTCCGGGAGGACCCCACAAGATCACGGAGACACCTGTTGTCGAGTCAGGGCTCGCAAGTTGCGACAGAGGCGATCCTGGCTTTAACAGATGACCCTGACCGGCAATATCGGTCAGCTCTCGCGGACGCATACGAACGGCCAGCGGAGCGGTTCCGCCACCAAGACCCGGATTCGCTTCTGTCACGTTCATCAGGCTACTCCGACGCGTTCGGCGGGTGGGTCGTCATCTATTAGATTCGAATCTGTTGACTTGCGCCGGAAAAACCGCGCTCCGCTAGAGGTAAGGGAACTCCCCCATCGTGTCTGCTCAGAAAAATACCAAGACTGATCGCGTTGCTCGCGACCGAGTTCGTGCATACGAAGCGCGTCAAGAGATGCACACTCGCGTGATTTCTCGACGCAAACGGGACAACATCATCGCGGCTATCGCAGTTGCTGCAATCACTCTCGTTGTGGTCGGCGCGCAGTTCACGCGAGTTGCTTTGTTTCCTGAGGGCTCGACATCTTCTTCTGCTGCCGCAACGCCGGAACCGGAAACGCAGCCAGTGCCCGACGCATCTATTTCTGAGAACCGCACGTGGACCGGTTCCTTGCTGATCAACGATGTCTCGCTGGGCATTGAACTAGATGGAGCTCTCGCGCCTCAGGCCGTAGCCAGCACGATTACACTCGCCGCATCTGGCTTCTATAACGATGTCTCCTGCCATCGGCTAACCACCTCGGGAATCTTCGTGCTCCAGTGCGGTGATCCAAAGGGAGACGGTACAGGTGGGCCGGGTTATGTATACGGCCCGATTGAGAATTCGCCGGCCGACAATATCTACCCAGCGGGCACGATTGCAATGGCTCGGCAAGGAGGAAACGCCGCAACCCAGGGGAGCCAGTTCTTCCTTGTTTACGCCGACAGTGCTATTCCGAGTGATGCCGCCGGTGGATACACCGTAATCGGCCGAATCACGAGCGGCCTGGACTCCCTCATCGCAAACGTAATTGATGCCGGCGTTGAGAATGGCGCTACGGATGGCCGACCTGTCGTGCCTGCGAAAATCTCGGCCTTTACCCTGCAGTAGCCCTTCGCGGGCGGGCGTAGGCTAAGACTCGCAATCCAAGATTGAAGAGAGAAGCACAATCATGACTGATAAGCCGTGGGGGCGCGTTGACGCCGAAGGCAATGTTTATTGCCGAACCGCCGAGGGCGAACGTCCCGTCGGCGCTTATCCCGATGTCAGTGGTGACGAAGCACTCGCGTTCTTCGAGCGCAAATTCTCTGATCTCTCCCTCGCAATCTCTCTTTTGGAACAACGCCTCAAGCGCGGCGCCCCCGCAGCCGACCTTCAGGCCAACGCCGAGACTCTGAGAGCCGGTGTCGTTGCAGGATATGGCGTTGGCGATTTTGCCACCCTCGAGAAGCGTCTCGACGGCATCGACGCTGAGTTGTCGAAGCTTCAGGATGCCCAGACCGAGCAATCGCAGGAAGCAACCGCTGCAGCCGTTGCGGAACGCACATCCATCGTCGAAGAGATCGAGACGCTCGCGAGTTCTGTGACGGTGTCGTCGAATTGGAAGTCGCTCGGAGCGTCCGTAGACGCGTTGTTCATTCAGTGGCAAGAGCACCAGAAGTCGAATCCGAAGTTCCCCAAGGCAGTCGCGAACGACCTGTGGAAGAGATTCCGCACAGCGCGGTCCACGATCGACCACGGTCGACG
>JBIISS010000104.1:0-4663 GCA_044340895.1 Microbacteriaceae bacterium | reverse complement strand
TCGTGGTTGATTTTATTCTTAGCCAACGATGGGCCTTTCTTCGGGTCGAACGAACAGGCGACCGACTTGCTGGCGAGCAAGTGCGGCAGCCATCGTTACGGTACCAACTCTGCCCATGAAAATGATCAGGGCAATGACGAGCTGTGCTGAGTCGGGAGCTGCCGCGGTCACTCCCGTAGACAAGCCGACGGTTCCAAAACCACTGATGACGTCGAACAGGATGAACTCGAAGGGAGCATCGAAGAGCTCGCTCACGATCATCGTGCCGATGGCGCAGGTGGCGACACCCCAGAGAAGAACGCTGACGGAAAGGCGGAGCACGTCGCTCGGAATGCGCTTACGAAAAACCTCCATGCTGCTTCGCCCGGTGGCTTCGGCAAACGCTGCGAGAAGCAACACGGCGAGCGTTGTCACCTTAATTCCGCCCGCGGTCGATGCGGAGCCACCGCCGATGAACATAAGGATGTCGGTCAACATGAGTGTAGTGGTGTCGAGCTGCGAGTAGTCAACGACGTTGAAGCCCCCGGAGCGACTCATCGTGGACATGAATCCCGCCTGAAAAATGCGGTCTCCGATACCCATTTGTGCAAATTGACTCGAACCGCCGAATTCAAAAAGCAGGTACAGCGCGGATGACACGACCCACAACATGAACCATGACGAGATGGTGAGCTTGACGTGAAGCGGCCAGGAGCGCGGTCGACGCCAATTTGTGCGGATCGCGTGGATAACGGGAAACCCGAGTGATCCAATGGTGACCGCGACCATGATGAGACCGAGAAATGCGTAGTTCTCGGCGAAGGGCAATATTCCTCCCACGTTGGGCGTGATTCCGGTATTGGTGAACGCCATTGCAGAGTAAAAAATACTCATCCACACACTCGTGCCCACGTCGTACCCGGCGGCCAACACGCCAGGAAAGAGCCCGACCGCGATGACCGCTTCGATAGCGAGAAGACTCACCGCAACGGTGACGAGTAGCCCACCAATGTCGCCTAAGCGAATTGCTTGCCCCTCACTCACCGGGCCGGCGTGCATACGCACCGGATTTGTGTCACCTGCGGCTAAGAGTCGCGCCCGAAGCCCGAGACGCCCGGAGACGACGAGCCCGAGAATCGAGGCGAGGGTCAGAACGCCGATGGCGCCGACTTGAGACGCGATGACGATGAGCGCGTTTCCGAATGGAGACCAGTGCGTCGCCATGTCAACGGTCGTAAGACCGGCAACGCAGACGGTCGTGACAGCCGTGAACAGCGCATCCGCATAGTTTGTGGCCTGGCCGTCAGCGGAAGCCATAGGGAGTGCGAACAAGAAACTGAAGACCAGAATCATCCCGGCGAAGACCACGATTGCGAACTGTGACGGGGATCGGTTCGCAAAATACTCAATGCCCTCACGAATCGGCTTGAGCATGCGCGACAACGTGACCGAACGCGCGTGACTCTGCATAGTCAAATGTTAGCCCTCGTCATCTCGGGTAAACGGCGCACTAGCCTTGAGCTCATGGCGGATATTTTTGACGTGTTGAGCGATGAAACTCGTCGCACGATTCTGCAGTTGCTTTTGGAAAGCTCAAGCTCAGCTTCACCCGAAGTCAGCGTTTCGACAATTGTTGGCGAAACCGGACTATCCCAGCCGTCTGTTTCAAAGCAGCTCAAGGTGTTGCGCGAAGCCGGGCTTGTTTCAGTTCGTGAGGTCGGCCAACACCGGCTCTATCGCCTCGACGTCGCCCCGCTCCGCGATGCTGGCGCGTGGCTCGATCTCTTCAGGGCGGAGCGTTCTCGTCGCGACCCAGTGTCACTCTCGAGTGGCGCAAGGACTGCATCATCGCTTCCTGCCGTGGTCGTCAACCTAGCCCGGGATCTGGGGGCTGCGGCTGCAGATTTGGCGGGCAAAGCACCGTGGCGTTAATCCGCTAGACTCGTCGAAGGCTTTTCCAAGCCGTATCTTCGGGGCATCCGCCCCCACTCCGTTTCATCCTGTGAGGTTTTCGTGGGTTCCGTCATCAAGAAGCGTCGCAAGCGCATGGCGAAAAAGAAGCACCGCAAGTTGCTTCGCAAAACTCGTCACCAGCGCCGCAACAAGAAGTAGTCATCGACTTTTCTTGCGACACCAGCGAGTGAGCGCCGTCCATTTTGGATGGCGCTTTTCGTTTGAGTTTTTGATTTTTTTTAGACCGGCGATACTATTGACTCATGGCGAAAAACAAGATGCACCCGACGCGAGAAAAACTCATCATGACCATGGTGCGTCTCCTCGACGGACCAGACCCAGAACATGTCACAGTTGAAGAGGTTCTGAACGAATCCTCAATCTCACGCGGGTCGCTCTACCACCACTTTGCTGACTTTGAAGAGCTTCACGAGACCGGACTCGCCTATCGCATCACTCAATGGGTGAATGAATCGGTCGCGAGCATGAGCAAGATTTTGGACTCGGCGAAGTCTCGAGACGACATCCGCGACGGTATTTTTGCTATCACCGCGCATTCGCAGGACGCGAATCGCCGACTCAACCGTCTCGAGCGGGCCCGAGCGTTCGGCCTTGCTGGCTTTAGCCCACGCTTCCAAGCGGTTCTTGGTGCAGAACAAGCTCGCATGACGAACGCCATGCAAGACCTCATTGACGAGGCTAAGCGTCGTGGTTGGATTCGCACCGACATTGACGCGATGGCAACCGCTGTGTTCATCCAGGCCTATACGTTGGGGCGTGTTGTGGATGACATCAGCACAGAAAAAGTTGATCCCCAAAAGTGGAATGACCTCATCAACAAAATCATCGTGAACCATATGTTCGACGGTGACTAGTCATCGAGTCACGCTCATTGGGCGGCCCGGCTGTCACCTGTGTGACGACGCCCGTTCGGTGATCACGTCTGTTCTTGAAGAACTTCGTGACGAGCCCGGCGAACGGGATCTCGTTGAACTGAACATTGACGACGACCCCGCTTTGCACGCTGAGTTTTGGGATCAGATACCAGTAGTGCTGATTGACGGGAAGCAGCACAATTTTTGGCACATTGACCCGGTTCGCTTGAGACTCGCGCTGAGAAGTTGACGCCGGGCTGCCTCCCGGAGCAGCCGCGCTCAGCCCGTTAACGAATGTTCGGGTGCTCGCGAAGCGAACACCCGAACATTTGCTGGCCGAAGCAATCTCGTTCGACCTGCGAGGACTTACTTGCCTGCCAGAATCTTCTTCTTCAGCGCAGTGAACTCAGTCTGAGTAATTGCACCCGACTTGAGCAGCGAGTTCGCCTTAGCGATCTCGTCGGCGTGGCTTGCGCCAGCCACGGAGCGAATGTAGTCATCCTGTTGCTTCTGTGCCTCTTTGAACATGGCCTGACGACGAGCGGCCATGCCGCCTCCGCGCACGATGAGGTACACAAGAGCGCCAAGCCACCAGGTGACAATGAGAGCGATGACCCAGAGGGCTTTGGCGAAACCGCCGAGGTTGTGGTCGCTAAACAGGTCAGAAACGATGTTGATCAGAATCATGAAGTAGGTGATGACGAGGAATATGAGGATGAATTCCCAGAGAAAATCGAGAATGAGCATGTCGGGTAAAACCTTTCGGGCTTTTGTCGGTGAGGCAGGCGGAAAGCTGCTGAGCGCCAATATACCGCGCCGGCTTCGAGCTGCGAAGGTGTCGCCTTTCGGGCGTTCCGGTTCTAGGCTGTCGGCATGACCACGAACAACTCAGATCGAATCACGATGTACGGCGCAGCCTGGTGTGGTGACTGCCGTCGATCGAAAGCCCTTCTCGATGGGCAGGGTGTCGACTACGACTACGTTGACCTTGAGGCTACCCCGGAGGCCGCGGATGTTGCTCAGGCGATTGCTGGCCGCAAGAACATCCCCGTCATTTCATTTCCCGACGGCAGCTTTCAGGTGGAGCCGACGGACGCCGACCTCACAAGCAAACTCAAAGAACTCGGCGCCCTCTAGGGAGCGAGTCGGTTTGGCCCGCGGAAGAGGTATGTGACCTCACGCAGGTTCGGCTGGTGAAGCAACAGCATCATTACGCGCTGAAGCCCCATTCCGAAGCCGCCGTGCGGCGGCACGCCGTAGCGGAAGAAATCGAGATAGAACGAGAGCTCTTCGGGGTCGAGGCCCTTCTCGCGCGCCTGTGCTTCAAGGATGTCGACGCGGTGCTCGCGCTGAGCACCGGTTGTGATTTCCGTTCCGCGCCAGATCAGGTCGTAGCTGTTCGTCAAGCTCGGGTTGTCAGCATGGCGCATGTGATAGAACGGGCGAATCGTCGAGGCGTAATCGGTCAAGAAGACGAATTCGTGGCCGAACTTTTCCTCAACGTAGGCCGCGATTTGACGCTCGCCTTCGGGATCCATGTCGTCGTCGGCGCGAGGAACCTCATAGCCCCGTTCGGCAACAATCTTCTTGGCTTCAGCGAGCGGGATGCGCGGGAACGGAATCGTGGGAACAACGACGTCCACGTCGAACAGTTCCTTGATCTCGTCGCCGTGTTTTTCTTTCACCGCCGTGATGGCAGCAACAAGAACTTCCTCTTGCATGCGCATGACATCTTCGTGGCTGTCAATCCAACTAACTTCGGTGTCGACCGAAATAAACTCCGTCGCGTGGCGTGACGTGAACGAGGGGTCTGCTCGAAAAACGGGAGCAATTTCGAAGATTTTGCCGAACCCGGC
>JBIISS010000103.1:0-4669 GCA_044340895.1 Microbacteriaceae bacterium | reverse complement strand
AATCTCGCGTCAACAGCATCGGCGTGGGCGGGTAGGTTCTCATCGTCTGCAAACACCCGGATGTGGTCGCGAACGTCGCGCAGCGCCTCCGTCGAATACTCAATTACCTGCTGGGCGCGCAGGAATGTGTACGAACCGAGACCGGAGGAGAACATGGCCTGCCCTGCCGTGGGCAAAACGTGGTTCGAGCCAGCCAGGTAGTCCCCCAGGCTCACCGGGCTAGACGGGCCGACAAACACGGCACCCGCATTGACCAACTCCGGGAGGAGTTCGTGAGCGTTCTCGGTGTGCACTTCGAGGTGTTCAGGAGCATAGAGATTCGATACGGTGACAGCCACCGCGAGATCAGGAACAAGCACGATCGCCGACTGAGTGCCCGAAAGCGCCTGCACGACACGTTTCTGATGACGTGTCATGCCAACTTGTCGCACGAGCTCGGCCTCGACGCGTTGCGCAAGGTCAACCGATGTCGTCACAAGAACCGCGGAAGCCAATTCGTCATGCTCGGCTTGCGAGATGAGATCAGCAGCAACGAGGTGCGGGTCGGCAGAATCGTCGGCGATGATGAGAATCTCCGTGGGACCGGCCTCGGAATCGATTCCCACGATGCCTCGAACGAGCCGTTTTGCGGCGGCAACATAGACATTTCCCGGTCCGGTGATGACTCGAACCGGTTCAAGCCCAATTGACTCGACGCCATACGCAAACGCACCCACCGCACCGGCGCCGCCAATGGCATAGATCTCGTCGATCCCCAGTAGTCCTGCCGTCGCCAGAATCGTCGGGTGAACACGGCCTGCAAATTCAGCCTGCGGTGGAGACGCAATCGCAATTGACGAAACACCGGCAACTTGCGCTGCGACAGCGTTCATAATCACGCTCGACGGATACACGGCTTTTCCACCAGGCACATAGAGCCCCACCCTTTCGACGGGCAACCATCGCTGAGTGACACGCGCACCCGAGGCCAACTCAACGGTTCTTTCCGGAGGAACCCCGGCGGCCGACGCAATGTGCACGCGACGGATTGACTCGAGGATTGCTTCGCGCAGACTCGGGTCGAGTGCATCCATCGCCTCAAGAACATGGCTCTCGGGCACTCGCAATTCGTAGTCGGTGACGTGGTCGAACTTCTGTGCTTGATCCCGAAGTGCGTCAACTCCCCGTGCAGAGATGTCATCGATGAGCTCCCGCGCCGTTGCGAGCGCGAGCTCAATGTCGGTCTCAATCCGAGGCAGTTGTTCCTGGATCTGCGACCTGGTCAACCGAGCATCTCTGAGGTCTAGGGTGCGAATCATCGTGTAGCTAGCCTACGAGGCAACACAACTCGGCCCGAGCAGAGTCTTGACTTCGCCATAGAAGTCTGGGGTGACCCGAATTCGATTGGGAATCTCGAAAATTCGAACACTACCTGTTCGCGTGAGGCGCAGCCGGACCTCAGTGTCGCCCGGGTGTCGTCGCAAGACTTCGTTGAGCGCCTGCAATGTCGAGCTAGTGGCGCGAACTTCGGGCATCACCAGCGTGAGTGGCCGGCCAGGCTCTGTCACCGTAATCTGCGGAACCATCAGCGAATTTGCGTGAAGGGCGACACCGTCGTCCCGCTTATTGACTCGAGCCTTAATTGCGACAACCGTGTCGGTCATGAGGGTCTCGCCAAACTCCTGAAACGTTCGGCCCATGAACATGATGGTGATTTCGCCCGAAAAGTCTTCGAGCGTGACGCGCGCATACATGTTTCCGGACTTTGCCGTGCGCCGCTCAACCTCGGTCAGCAAGCCAGACACCGTCACCTGCTCACCGTCATTGAGGTCTTCGTCTTCAAGCAGAGCACCAATGGAGACGGTCGCATGCTTGGCAAGTTCAAGTTCGAGTCCGGCAAGTGGATGGTCGGACACGTAGAGCCCGAGCATCTCGCGCTCGAAAGCGAGCTTCTCACGCTTGGACCATTCGGGACGAACGGGAACGACATGCCCCGACTCCTCGAATTCGAACATGTCACCGAACAGGTCGACCATTCCGTGAGCTTCGTTCTTCTTCAAGCTCACCGCAGAATCAATTGCCTCTTCGTGAATCTCGATGAGCGCCCGTCGCGTCGAGCCCATGCTGTCGAAGGCGCCCGCCTTGATGAGCGATTCGACCGCCTTGCGACTCGCTGCTGCTGCCGGCACCTTCTTGAGGTAGTCGTGAAAGGAGGTGTACGCACCTTTGTCGAGACGTGCAGTCTTGATGAGCTCAACGACATTGAAGCCGACGTTGCGAATTGCCCCGAGTCCGAATCGAATGTCGTCACCCACAGCAGTAAAGCGACCATCAGATTCGTTGACGTCGGGAGGCAAAACCTTGATACCCATGCGTCGACACTCGGACAGGTACAGCCCGAGTTTGTCTTTGCTGTCGCCCACGCTCGTGAGCAGTGCCGCCATAAACTCGGCCGGATAGTTTGCCTTGAGGTACGCGGTCCAGTAGCTCAGAACCCCGTAGCCGGCGGAGTGCGCCTTGTTGAAGGCGTAATCGGCGAAGGGCACGAGCACTTCCCACAGAGTGGTGATAGCCGACTCGCTGTAACCGTTGGACTGCATGCCGGCACGGAATCCCTCGAATTGCTGCTCGAGCTCTTCTTTCTTCTTCTTGCCCATCACGCGACGCAACACATCGGCTTGACCGAGCGTGTAGTTGGCGACCTTTTGCGCGGCAGCCATGACTTGCTCCTGGTACACAATCAGACCGTACGTTCCACCCAGAACCTCACTCAACGCATCTTCGAGTTCGGGATGAATGGGGTCGATTTTTTGCAACCCGTTCTTGCGGAGGGCGTAATTCGTGTGCGAGTTCACGCCCATTGGGCCCGGGCGGTACAGGGCAATCACGGCAGAGATGTCCTCAAAGTTCGTCGGCTTAAGTTGACGAAGTAGCGATCGCATCGGCCCGCCATCGAGCTGGAAAACCCCGAGCGTGTCACCACGACTCAATAATTCATAGGTCTTGGCGTCCGCGTCCAAATCGAGGAGCTCCGGTTCAACCTCGACATTGCGATTCGCGTGGATGTTCGACAGTGCGTCTTCGACCACGGTCAAGTTCCGAAGTCCGAGGAAGTCCATCTTGAGCAATCCGAGCGATTCACACGGCGGCTGATCGAACTGAGTGATGATCGAGCCATCGTCTTCGCGCGCCATGATGGGCAACACATCCATCAGTGGTTCCGCCGACATGATCACACCCGCCGCGTGCACGCCCCACTGGCGCTTCAAGTTCTCAATGCCGAGTGCCGTTTCGAAGGCAGTACGACATTCTTCGTCGGTTTCAATCAGCGCCCGAAGTTCGTTCGCTTCCTTGTATCTTTCGGATTCCTTATTGAAGACATCAGCCAACCCGATGTCCTTGCCCATGACCGAAGGAGGCAATGCCTTCGTGAGTCGCTCCCCCACCGAGTAGGCCATTCCCAACACACGTGACGCATCCTTGAGTGCCTGTTTGGCCTTGATCGTGCCAAAGGTAACAATCTGCGCAACGCGGTCGTCGCCATACTTTTCTGTGACGTAACGAATGACTTCGCCGCGGCGACGATCGTCGAAGTCGACGTCGACGTCGGGCATGCTCACGCGGTCTGGGTTCAGGAAGCGTTCGAAGATGAGACCGTGGGCGATCGGGTCAAGTTCCGTGATTCCCATCGCGTAGGAGGCAAGTGAACCAGCAGCCGAGCCGCGACCGGGGCCAACACGGATGCCCTGCTCGCGCGCCCACCGAATGAAGTCGGCGACCACGAGAAAGTAGCCGGGGAAGCCCATCTTGATGATGACGTCGATTTCATAGGCGGACTGTGCCTTGTGTGCATCGGAGACGCCACCCGGGAAGCGGCGCTGCAAACCGATCTCAACTTCTTTCGCAAACCACGAAGCTTCGGTCTCTCCCTCGGGAACCGGGAAGCGCGGCATGAGGTCACGCTTTTCGAACGAACTCTCGCACCGCTCCGCGATCGCGAGTGTGTTATCACAGGCGTCGGGAAAATCACGAAAAATGTGACGCATCTCGGCGGCGGACTTCAAGTAGTACTCCTGCGACTCGAACTTAAACCGCTTCGGGTCATGAATTGTCGCGCCGGCCTGAACGCACAGCAATTTGTCGTGAGCGTCGGCATCCGCTGCGTGCGTGTAGTGCAAGTCGTTTGTTGCAACGAGCGGGAGGTTGAGTTCCTTGGCCAGTCGAAGGAGGTCTGTCCTAACGCGTCGCTCGACCTCGAGTCCGTGATCCATCAGCTCGACAAAGAAGTTGCCCTCCCCGAAAACATCGCGGAATTCGGCAGCTGCCTCACGAGCCGCGTCATACTGACCGAGTCGCAGGCGAGTCTGGATTTCGCCACCCGGGCAGCCCGTTGTTCCGATGAGACCCGTCGAGAAGCGAGACAGCAACTCGCGATCCATTCGGGGCTTGTAGTACTGACCTTCGATTGAGGCGAGCGACGACATCCGGAACAAATTATGCATGCCCTCTGTGCTCGACGACAGAAGTGTCATGTGCGTGTAGGCACCACCACCTGAGACGTCATCTTCTCCGCCATCGCCCCAACGCACGCGGGTACGGTCGGTGCGGTGTGTTCCGGGCGTGAAATAGGCCTCTGTGCCGATGATGGGGCGGATGCCCATGCTCGTTGCCGTACTCCAAAAGTCATACG
>JBIISS010000102.1:0-4692 GCA_044340895.1 Microbacteriaceae bacterium | reverse complement strand
TGCACTCGCGACGGCGCTGGGCCAATACTTCGACTTCGATGACATCACGCTGGTGTTCGGTGCGTTCGCTGACAAAGACGCCACGGGGATGCTCGAACTGCTCGCACCGGCGGTCACGCGCGTCATTTTGACCACAGTTCCCTCCGACCGAGGTATGCCGGCAGCTCAACTGGCCTCTCTCGCCGAAGGTGTGGTCGAAGCCGCCAACCTTCTCGTCGAACCTGACCCGACTCTCGCTTTTGAGAAGGCGCGCGTGCACGCACTGGCCGCTGGCAATGGTGCCGTCGTCATTGCGGGGTCAATCACACTTCTCGGCGCAGCACTCGCGACCGCACACGACAACGGATGGAGTTGACCATGGCCCGCACAATTGACCGCACCCCGAGACGCGCACCCCGACGCCGAAGCTTGGTGGAGAGCCTCGGCGCAATCGTGCTCATCTTCGAATCGGTCGTGATGTTCCTTGCCGCTTTAGCAATCTTCGGTTTGAAGGCGTTGCCGGCCGAGCAAGCCCTCATCGGTGGTGCACTCCTTGTCGTGGCGCTCTTCATCACCGCTGCACTGCTGCGTTGGACCTGGGGCGTCGTGCTGGGAAGTGTTCTCCAAGTCGCCGTCTTGCTCACCGGCCTGTTCGTTCCGACAATGTGGCTTGTGGGCGCCATATTCACTCTGCTGTGGGCGTATGCCGTCTACACCGGAATCACACTCGACAAGCAAAAGAAAGAGGTCACCTCATGACGAACAACATCGAAGAAACACTCGTACTCGTCAAGCCCGACGGCGTCGCTCGCAACCTAACCGGCGAGGTTCTGCGACGCATTGAGTCGAAGGGGTTCGTGATTGTTGACCTCAAGATGGTTCAAGCTGATCGCACTCTGCTCGCCGCACACTACGCCGAGCACGAAGGCAAGCCGTTCTTTGAGCCGCTTGTCGAGTTCATGCAGAGCGGACCTGTCGTCGCTGTTCGAGTCGCGGGCAATCGTGTCATCGAAGGTTTTCGCTCACTCGCCGGAACGACGGATCCGACGACGGCAGCCCCGGGAACGATTCGTGGTGACCTCGGTCGCGACTGGGGCCTCAAGGTTCAACAGAATCTCGTGCACGGTTCCGACTCTCCCGAGTCTGCGGCACGCGAGCTTGCGCTCTGGTTTAGCTAGAGGTAGCTCAACCAGTCCAGACGCACCTGGGCGATCACCGCGACGGTCAAGTACGACGCAATAACAACTGTGGGGCTCCACGACAGCAGTTTTGAGCCGATATCGCGAACCGTTTCGTTGTTGCTCCACACGCCGTGCTTGAGGTTCCAGAAGGTCGAGACCCAGAACACGGGGATGACCGCTGTCCAGGTCACCATGCACCATGGGCACAGCGTTCCGAGCGTAAACACGCTGATGCTGATGAGCCAGATTGCGAAGCCGAGCGCTCCGGCAGCAGCCACGTTGAAGGCAATCCACCACCAGCGAGCAAATCGAGCGCCGGCGAGCGAGCCAACGCCCGTGGCCATCACAACAGGCCAGCCGATGAGCCCGAGAAGCGAGTTCGGAAAGCCGAAGATAGAACCCTGCGGCGAATTCATGTTCGCGCCACACTGAACGAGAAGCGTGAAGTCACAGGAGGCGCTGTGTTCGGGATCAATCAAAACCTGAATCTTCTCGTATGTCAGTTCGAACGCGGCGACCAGCCCAATGGCACTCGCAATGATGAGAAAGACGCCCAAGCCAATCAGTCGCTCGTTGGCGGCAATCGTCTTGACGTTGTTTCGCGGCTCAGTTTCACTGTTCGACATCACCCTCGAATTATGGCAGGTGTCGATGGGGCAAAGTCGAGTCATACTCGTGCCATACTGTAGAAAGCGTTTTGAACACGAGTGAATGTCCTCGTGGCACGCAACCAAAAGTTTCCCGGCGGGTCGCACGCGCACCAGCTGGACAAAAATTAAGTCGCAATTTGAGATGGTGCTTCGGTACTTGGAATTGTGCAGAAAGTGCACCACCCATGGTGAATAAAGAAACCACATCGCAACTCACGTTCGATCGTGCGAACCCGTTCGCGGTTCCCGAGGGCTATGTGCCGACGATTGACGTGTCGGCCGCCACTTCCCAGGCAGTTGAGTCAATCGAGGCCGCCGAGGCCGCCGAGGCGGGAGAGACGGCACCGGTCGAGGCTGTCGCGATCGAGTATCCAGCTATCGCCCCGCTGGAACCGACCGAACTCATCTTCTTTGCACCAGAACTACCGAAGTCCGAGCCGCGTTTTGGGCGCGATCGCTTCAACGACCGATTCAATGACCGCTTTGACGACGACGACCAGCCGTGGGAGAGCGCATCGGCTCGTCGGCGTGCTCGCCGTCGTTCCGGTGATGACCGACCGGTTTCTGACGACCCGAACACCGTCGTCAAGGTGAGGATCCCTCGCGAGCCTGAGCTCATCACCGAGCCTCAGCGCGTGAAGGGGTCTACACGACTCGAAGCCAAGAAGCAGCGCCGCCGCGACGGTCGCGATCAAGGCCGCCGCCGTGCCGTTGTGACCGAGAGCGAGTTTCTTGCTCGGCGCGAGGCTGTCGACCGCTCCATGATTGTTCGTGAGCGCGACGACAAGATTCAAATCGGTGTGCTCGAAGATAGCATTCTGGTTGAGCACTACGTTGCGCGATCGAGTGAGGCGAGCCTCATCGGCAACGTCTACCTCGGCAAAGTTCAGAACGTGCTGCCCTCGATGGAAGCAGCCTTTGTCGACATCGGTCGTGGCCGTAACGCTGTCTTGTATTCGGGCGAAGTTGACTGGGATGCTGCCGAGACGGGCAACCAGCCTCGTCGCATAGAGCTCGCGCTCAAGACCGGCGACAAAGTTCTTGTGCAGGTGACAAAAGACCCCGTGGGACACAAGGGTGCGCGTCTGACAAGCCAGATTTCGCTTCCCGGTCGCTATCTCGTCTATGTGCCGAACGGTTCGATGAGCGGAATCAGCCGCAAGCTTCCGGACACCGAACGCACGCGTCTGAAGGCGATTCTCAAAGAGGTGCTCCCAGAAGACGTCGGCGTTATCGTGCGTACGGCTGCTGAGGGTGCAACCGAAGACCAGCTCACGTTCGATGTCAGTCGACTGACGCAACAGTGGGACGACATCTCGTCCAAGGTCGAAACCATGTCAGCGCCAGCGCTCTTGCACAGTGAGTCGGACTTGCTCATCAAGATCATCCGCGATGTCTTCAACGAAGATTTCCAGAAGCTCATCATCGCCGGCGATGGCCCACGCACGGCGATCGAGTCGTACCTGGCGCAGGTTGCACCTGAGCTTCTCGAACGAGTCTCTCGTTACGAGGGGGACGGAGACATCTTCGATGCGTTCCGCATCAACGAGCAGATTGAGAAAGCTCTCGATCGCAAGGTATGGCTGCCGTCGGGTGGTTCACTCGTCATCGACCGAACCGAAGCGATGACCGTCGTCGACGTCAACACCGGCAAGTTCGTCGGATCCGGCGGAAACCTCGAAGAGACGGTCACAAAGAACAATCTTGAAGCAGCTGAAGAAATCGTTCGCCAGCTTCGCCTGCGCGACATCGGCGGCATCATTGTCGTCGACTTCATCGACATGGTTCTTGAGACCAACCGCGAACTCGTTCACCGCCGTCTCATCGAGTGCCTCAGTCGTGACCGCACGAAGCACCAGGTTGCCGAGGTGACCTCGCTCGGACTCGTTCAGATGACCCGAAAGAAGCTCGGTCTCGGGCTTCTCGAGACATTCAGCGAGCCGTGTGAGGTGTGCGCCGGTCGCGGAGTTGTTGTGTTTCACGAACCCGTGGTTCGCCGACAGAGCAGTGGGCAAAACGGCCCCGGTGGCGCCGGAGAGCAAAAATCGTCACGTCGCTCAAAGTCGCGCACTGCTACGCCCAGCGTTTCTCCCCACGGCATTCCCGAGGGAGCGAAGAACGCTCTTGCTCAAATCGCGGCGAGCACGCTCCACCAAAATGACGATCACGCCGAGCTCGTCGGTGCAGACGATGACGTCATCGAGATTCTCGACATTCCCGTCGTCAAGCAGCGACGTGGGCGCGAACCCCGCGTTGAGCAGGCCGATGAGATTCTCGAAAACGTGCTTGAAGCGTTGCCCGAGCCCAAAGCTTCGGGACAAGGACGTGGGCGTGCACGCGGCCGCCGGGTGTCAACGGGCCCGATTTCGACGGGTGAGGCCGGCGAGACCGCCTCGAACGATGCCTCGAACGACGGCACGGAGTAGCCGAGCGGTCGGTTTGCACGAGCACTGTATCTCAGGCTATTCTTGAACCTTGGTGCGTGCATCGGGTTTTCCGCTGAGCACAAAGTTTTCACTCGAGAGACGGTGGTTCGTCTCCATGAACGAAGCAGGTAAGAAGTGGTTTACGCAGTAGTGCGCGCGGGTGGTCGCCAAGAAAAGGTCGAGGTTGGCACCATCGTCACGATGAACCGTGTCGAAGCCGACAAGTCGGGTGTCATTGAGCTCCCCGCAGTGCTGCTCGTTGATGGTGACAAGATCACCGCCGACGCCGCCTCGCTTGCGAAGATCAAGGTCACCGCAGAGGTGCTCAACGACCTTCGTGGCCCCAAGATCATCATTCAGAAGTACAAGAACAAGACCGGATACAAGAAGCGCCAGGGTCACCGTCAGGAACTCACACGCGTCAAGGTCACCGGAATCAAGTAGTCACAGGAGAAC
>JBIISS010000101.1:0-4706 GCA_044340895.1 Microbacteriaceae bacterium | reverse complement strand
TCCGCAACTCATCGCCTTGAACAAGATTGACGTTCCCGACGCGCGCGACCTCGCCGAGATGGTCAAGTCTGATTTCGAAGCACTCGGCTACCGCGTGTTCGCGATTTCGAGCATGTCTCATGAAGGTCTGCGGCCATTGTCGTTTGCGTTGGCCGAACTCGTCGAGAAGCACCGCGCCGAGTTGGCGCTCGAGCCCGTCGCACCGCGCATCGTGATTCGCCCGCAGGCTGTCGATGACGCGGGCTTTAAGGTCACCGTTGAAGGCGGAAGCGCCGGACCTGTCTATCGCATCCGCGGCGGAAAGCCCGAGCGCTGGGTTCAGCAAACAGACTTCCAAAACGACGAGGCCGTGGGTTACTTGGCTGATCGTTTGGCCAAAATTGGCGTTGAAGACCAGCTGTTCCGTGCCGGCGCAGTCCCAGGCGCGACCGTCATCATCGGCTCCGACAACGCCATCGTCTTTGACTGGGAGCCAACACTCACCTCGACGGCCGAGCTTCTTGTCGGTCCACGCGGATCCGACGAACGCCTCAGCGAGAACAGTCGCCGAAACACGAAGCAGCGACGCGAGGAATACACCGCGTTGATGGACGCAAAGCGAGAAGCTCGGGAGGAGCTCGACTCCGAACGTGTTGCCGGGTTATGGATCGAGGACGAGGAGGTCGTCGAGTGAGCATGACTCGTGCGGACATCCCTACCGCCAAGCGCATCGTTGTGAAAGTTGGCTCGTCGTCGATTAGTGGCGAGAATGCCCACCGCATCGAAAACTTGGTGGATGCGCTGGCCACGGCTCATGGGCGCGGCGCCGAAGTCGTTCTCGTCTCGTCGGGCGCTATCGCCACAGGAATTCCGTTTTTGGGGCTCGGTGACCGACCGACCGACCTTGCAACACAGCAGGCGGCCGCAGCTGTCGGACAGAACGTGCTCATCTATCGATACCAAGAGTCGCTCTCGCGCTATGCAATCACCGCGGGGCAAGTGCTGCTCACGGCGGGTGACCTTGAAAACGAGGTACACCGCGGCAACGCAGAGCAGGCGATGAACCGATTGCTCGAGCTGCGCATCCTGCCGATCGTGAACGAGAACGACACCGTTGCTACCGCCGAGATTCGCTTCGGCGACAACGACCGCCTGGCCGCACTCGTTGCCGCTCTGTTGCACGCCGATGTGCTCATTTTGTTGAGCGACGTGGATGCCCTGTACACGAAACCGCCGCATGAGCCGGGTGCCGAGCGGCTCGACTTCGTCGCGTATGGCGACGAGCTCGCGGGCCTCGAGTTTGGTTCCTTCGGGTCTGCGGGTGTCGGCACGGGTGGCGCAGCGACGAAGGTTTCGGCGGCTCGTCTCGCGGCTGATTCGGGCACGTGCGTGCTGGTGACGAACTCGACAATGGTCGACCAGGCGTTGGCGGGAGAAATGATTGGCACGTGGTTTGAGGCTCGACCAGCGATGTCATCCACGAACGGCACGAACTAACCGGAAAGTAGGCTCGTAACATGTCGGTTGTCACAGCTCGCCCCGAACTCATTACCCTGCTGGAGAATTCGCGCAAGGCGGCACGCGTCTTGGCCAACGTGTCGACCGCGCAGAAGAACGTCGCTCTTGCCGCCATGGCCGATGCCATCGAGGCAAATATCCCTGCAATCGTTACCGAGAATGCGAAGGACCTGGAGAACGGTCGCGCCAACGGCATTGGCGACGGTCTGCTCGACCGTCTTCTTCTCGATGAGAAGCGACTTCGCACGATTGCCGGTGCGGTTCGGCAAATCACTACCTTGACCGACCCGGTTGGGCAGGTGGTGCGCGGCAACGACATGCCCAACGGTATTCACCTCGTTCAGGTGCGCGTTCCGTTCGGCGTGGTCGGGGCAATTTATGAAGCTCGCCCCAATGTCACGGTCGACATCGCAGCCATTGCTCTCAAAAGTGGCAACGCAACGGTTCTGCGTGGTGGAACCGCCGCCGAGAATTCGAATCGCATCTTGGTGGAGCTTCTTCAGGGCGCGCTCGAATCGGCGGGGCTTCCGCGACTCACCGTTCAGACCATTGACCCGTTCGGGCGCTCGGGGGCAACCGAGCTCATGACTGCGCGCGGTTACGTGGATGTGCTCATCCCTCGCGGATCACAGAACTTGATTGACTCGGTCGTGCTCGAGTCGAAAGTGCCCGTCATCGAAACTGGTGCCGGCGTCGTACATCTCGTCATCGACGAATCGGCCAACCTAGACTGGGCCGTCGACATCGCGCACAACTCGAAGGTGCAACGCCCCAGCGTGTGCAACGCACTCGAGACAATCCTCGTGCTGAAGTCCGCCGCGCAGCGGGTGTTGCCGAAAGTCCTCA
The DNA here is from genome assembly GCA_044340895.1 of Microbacteriaceae bacterium. Taxonomy (GTDB): domain Bacteria; phylum Actinomycetota; class Actinomycetes; order Actinomycetales; family Microbacteriaceae; genus RFQD01. Next base: position 2,363 of record JBIISS010000101.1, on the reverse strand, counting down.
GCCGCTTGGCTGATTCCGGGGTAATCATTCATGGCGACCAAGCCACACAAGAGATCTGGCCCGACGCCATTCCCGCAGTCGAAGAGGACTGGTCGACCGAGCACATGAGCCTCGAATTGTCGGTCAAGATCGTGGAATCGCTCGATGAGGCGCTCGATCACATTCGCACCTATGGCACGCACCACACGGATTCGATCATCACCAACGATGTCGGCAATGCCGAGCGCTTTCTTGCCGAGGTCGACTCGGCCGTCGTCATGGTCAACGCATCGACGCGCTTTACCGACGGTGGCGAATTCGGATTCGGTGCGGAGGTCGGAATCTCAACACAAAAGCTTCACGCTCGCGGGCCGATGGGGTTGCCCGAGTTGACCAGCACCAAGTGGCTGGTTCGCGGTTCCGGTCAGATTCGTCACTAGAATAACCAGTATGAATGCGATGATTTCTGCCTCTGAAGAACTTCTTCCCCTCTGGGCCCCGCTCTGGGTTTTCGGTGCTGTCCCGCTCTTCATCTTCTTCATTCTCGGATTCGTCGTTTACACCTACCGTGATGTCGCGAACCGCCACAGCCACAAGACGAGCAAGTCGCCCGGCGGCCACCACTAGGTCTTTCATATGACAGCCGACATCGGTCACGCACGAATCGGCGTCTTGGGCGGATCGTTTGATCCTCCCCACCTTGCGCATCTCATGGTCGCTGGCGAGCTTCATTCCGCGCTGGGCCTCGACGAGGTTGTATTCGTTCCTGCGGGTGACCCGTGGCAAAAGTCAACGAGTGCGAGCGCCGAGCAACGCTACGACATGGTTCGACTTGCGATTGATGAAGACGTTCGGTTTCGAGCATCCCGAATCGACATCGACCGCGAGGGTCCGACGTACATGGTCGACACGCTGGCCGACCTGCACGCAGAGAACCCCCATGCTGAGCTCTTCTGTCTCCTCGGTTCCGACATTCTGGCTGGCATTCACACGTGGCACGAAGCCGAGCGGCTAGGTGAGTTGGCGACCTTCGTGTGCGCCGTGCGCCCCGGCTACGCGCCAAATCAGCCGGCTCTCACGGGTCTCGCCGTAGACTTTGTAGAGGTTCCCCTGATGGAGATCTCGTCGTCGGACATTCGGCAGCGAGTTTCAGAGGGTGAATCCATCCGGTATCTGGTTCCGGATGCGGTCGCAGACTTCATCGCGACCCACGAGTTGTACGGGAGAACGTCGTGAGCAACACCGCAGGGGAGTCAGGGGCGCTGAATAGTTTCGGCGATCTGTCTCGTCGTGCGCGCCGCGAACTCGAAGAATCCGGTGTCAATCCGGACTCAGCCCGGGACGAGTTGCTCTCCACTGGAGCAATCACGTTGCCGACTGGTTCGGTAATGACGAGCGGTTTGGGCAATCCCGCAACGGATGGATTTGGGTCGCCTCTGTCGACAGACACCGGGCAGTACTCCACCGAAGGCTTGAGTCGCCGGGAACTTCGCGCGATGCAGGAACGCACCGATTTCGCACCTGGTAGTGGCGGATACTCGTCGCAGCCGTCGGCCACGGTTATCCCCGGACCCGCTCCGACGTTCTCGCTTCCGTCGACTCCCGGTGTTCCCGGGTTCGTGTCGACGTCTGCACCTTCGGGCTTTGGTCTTTCTCCCGCTCTGGCCGACACTGCCACGCCCGTGGAACACGTCGTCAGCCAGTCGACGACGCCGCTCGACCAGATGCTCAACCAGCGTGCCGTTGCGGCAGAGAAAGGTGACCCCTTCGCGCTGTCGACCCAGTCCACTGGAGTGATTTCGACGACGAGCCACGCGCTGATTATGCCGTCGCCGCCGGACCCACTGTCGGGGCCGATACTGACCCTTGACCAAACAGGCGAAGTGCTCATGACGGGTCAGATTGTTCTGCCCGCAAGCATGGGCGTGACCGGTGCCGACTCGGGTCGCATGGACACACCAGAGGTAGACATCGTCGACTACGGCACCGAAATCGCGCCGAGTCAAGATCTTGCGCCGGTGCGCGCAACTGCGGCTGTCAGCGCGACCGTCACGCGCGGCGGGGCTGTGACGTCTCCGATCAAGTCGCGTGATCGCATCCCACTCGCACTGTCGGTGACAGCCACGATTCTTGCTGTTGCCGTCGTTGGTTTGTTCGTGACTGGCTACCTACTAGGAGTTTTCTAAATGACCGCAACCGCGCATGCGCTGGAACTGCTGAAAGTTGCGGCTGCCGCGGCCGACTCCAAAGGCGGTGAAGACCTCGTTGCGCTCGACGTGACCGGGCCCCTTCCGTTGACGGATGTCTTTCTCATCATCACCGGACGCAATGAGCGAAACGTCTCTGCAATCGCCAGCGAAATCGAGGATGACCTGCTGCTGAAG
>JBIISS010000100.1:0-4710 GCA_044340895.1 Microbacteriaceae bacterium | reverse complement strand
ATCGACCTGATTCGGCGGCGAACCTTGCACGCGCGGCCCAGGCGCTTCGTCGTGGTGACGTTCAGTCGGCCGCCGTGGCTGTTCCGGCGATTTCCGCCGGACTGCCCGCGGTAGACGCAACGATGGTTTTGCCCCGCGCCGCGGAGCCGGGCGCCACCACGGTATTGAACATTCCGTCGACAACACCCAGCGAAGAGCGCAAGTCAAAGCGGTCCGCGTGGACGTGGCCGCTTGTCGCTCTGGTTGCCGTTCTCGTTCTCGTTCTCGGCAGCTCCATCGTTGCGCTGGTGTCTGGCGGAGGTGGCGGCGGTGGCTCCTCGTCGTCGATGACATCGACCACCACACGTACTTCATCAACTGCCACACCGACGCGCTCCTCGGGAACGCCGACCCCGACCCCGACGCTCGTCAAGGTCGACAAAGCTGCGTACGTCGGAAAGACGGCGGAAGAAGCCTCCTCGGCGCTGCAAGCTTTGGGCATGGGGGTTAACCTCAAGGAGGAGAAGGCCGCCCCGAACGCCGGCCTCGTGGGCAAGGTATACGACCTCAACCCCACGGGTAACCTGAAAATCGGCGAACTCATCACCGTGCTTTACTACGGCCCGACACCGACAATCACGCCGCCCGCCGCACCCTCGTTGTCTCCTGCGGTTGCCGGGAACGTCGTCGTTGCCAGCGATCCATTCACGATTGCATGGTCGGTCTACAACCAGTGCCCGTCGGGCTCGCCGTTAGTCAATTACACGATCAACATCCCCTGGGGAGCGCCGATCACCATTGGCTCGGGCGAGACAAGCTATTTACTGAACGCGCCAAATGCGCCCGGCACGTCGGCGAACATCACCATGCAGGTGCTGTGTGGCGAATTGCCATCGAGTGTCGGCGGCGCGCTCACGATCAACATCGACTAGTCCATCATTTGCCAATAGGTTTGGGAATGGAGGTTTGCCGTGACGCTCGTTGGCGCAACTATTTCTGGTCGCTACACTCTTGAACGCCGAATTGGACAAGGTGGCACGGCAGATGTCTATCGTGCGAAAGACTCCCGTCTGGATCGAACAGTCTCCATCAAGATTCTCAACTCTGATCTCGCCAAAGACGCAGAGTTTCGAAATCGTCTCAAGCGCGAGGCGACCGCGGCTTCTGAGTTAGCGCATCCTGGCATCGTACGCATTTTTGATGCCGGCGAAGACACGGTGACTGACGCGCGTGGTGCGTCTGTGACACACGCGTACATCGTTATGGAGTTTGTCCAAGGTATCGAGCTCACCAAAGTGATCGCGAAGGGGCCGCTGAAGGTGGCCGAGGCCCTGCGCATTGCCAAAGAAACAGCGGATGCCGTCGCATTCGCACACAAGAAGCACATCATCCATCGTGACCTTACGCCGTCGAACATCATGATTACCAAAGATGGCTCGGTAAAGATCCTCGATTTTGGGATCGCGTTTTCGCTAAGCGACAGTGCGGCCACGCAAACACAGGCCCTCAGCATCCTCGGCACTCCCGCCTATTTTTCGCCCGAGCAAGCGAACGGCAGTCAGGGCGACGAGCGCTCAGACATTTACTCGCTCGGGGTGGTCTTGTATGAAATGTTGACCGGCCGAGTCCCGTTCACGGCCGCGACGCCGGTCGACGTGGCGCGCGCGCACCTTGATGATGAAGCGCCGTCTCCGAGTTCGTTGAATCCAAAGGTTCCTGTTCGCGTCGACATGGTGGTGGAGCGCGCTTTGTCAAAGAGCCCCGCCGACCGGTTCACGAGTGCTGCTGCGTTTGCCGACGACATCGAATCTGCGTTTGCCGACGTGACCGGGTCGTCTATGGAGCAGGCAACCATCGATGCCGAATTACCCGTCGCTCCAATGAGCCCGGAACCAGTACTCTCTCCTGCCTCAGCACATCAGGCCAATGATGACTTTGATGCCATGTTCGCGCCGAGGGCGACGTATTCGGGCGGGGAATCGTGGTCGGTTGAAGAGATGTCCGGACTGGGAGCGAGAAACACGCCGCAACGTCGTCGTGTCGTCGGCGGTATCGCGATTGCTCTGGTCACGGCGTCGGTGCTCGCGCTCGTTGCGTTGTGGGTGGTCAACCTCGCTCCAACGACGATTTTTGCGCCCGCGTCCGTAGTGGTACCCAAGGTTGCCAGCCTCACCTTCGAGCAGGCGGCCACCAAGCTTCGAACGGCTGAACTCGAGCCAGTGCGCGCAGAGGAGTACAGCGCGACGGTTGAAAAGGACAAGGTTATCCGAACAGACCCGGCGGTTGGGCTCAAGCTAGAACCCGGGCAGATCGTCACCATCTATGTTTCACTCGGCGTCAAGGAAGTCCCTGTGCCGAATGTTTCGGGCATGACGTTGGCGGATGGTCAGACGCAACTCACCTCGTTGAAGCTCGTGTCTGGTTCGCTGACTGAGACGTATCACGGCGCCTACCCCTCGGGCACCATCATCTCGACCGACCCCGTTGCTGGCACGTCGGTGAAAGAGGGGGCGACAGTCAACTTTGTGGTTGCCAACGGCAAAGTGAATGTTCCGGATGTTCGTGGAATGAGCCTGAAAGACGCCACAGCTACGCTCACGTCTCCGACGTACATGATTCCTGTCATCACCACCGGGGATCGTTCCTGCAAGAGTGACGCGTCGCTCGCTGTTGGAGCTCAGAGTGTTCTTGGCGAGGCTCCCCTCGGAACCTCTGTCACGCTCTATTACTGCGCGGGATAAACGACCTCGCGCTTCGGACCGCGCTAGTTGGAGATCAGCGGTGACTTCGACGCGGCCAGCTCGGCGGCCCCCGTGAGCCCCAGGCTTTCGAGCCAGTTGCCAAACATCGAATAGCCGCCCTCGGTCATCACCGATTCTGGATGAAACTGCACACCGAAAATGGGGTGATTCCGATGTCGCAGGCCCATGATGACCCCGCCTTCGGTAGAACTCGTGACGAGAAGTTCGTCAGGGACGGTTGACGACACGACGGCCAGCGAGTGATATCGCGTTGCGACAAAAGTTTCGGGCACGTTGTCGTAAAACTCAGATCCGTCGTGGGTAATGCGAGAGGTCTTTCCGTGCATGAGCTCTTCGGCGTTGGTGACGGTTGCGCCGAACGCCTCCGCAATCGCTTGATGCCCAAGGCATACTCCCAAAAGTGGTTTGTTGGTCTCGGCAGCAAGCCGGACCGCCTCAATCGAGATGCCGGCCGAGCCCGGGGTGCCCGGGCCGGGAGAAACAAGCACCCCATCAAACTCGTCAAGGACTCCCTGCAACTCGCTCGAAGAAATCGAGTCATTTCGCACGACTACGGTTTCGGCTCCGAGTTCCTGCAGATAACCGTTGATCGTGTAGACAAAACTGTCGTAGTTGTCTATGACGAGGATGCGCGTCACGAGCTACCCGACACTGCTGTTTTGCGAGGTCATGAGGGCGTCAATCCAGGGGAAGACGAAGACCATCAGGAGTGTGACGACCGCAGCCGTCGCCGCCGTCGCGATTGTGATTCGGAGCCACAGCGGTCCTGGGATAGTTCGCCACAGTGCTGCATACATCAGGAACGTGCCTCCTCAACGAGCGCGGTAATTTCTTTCGGGATTCCGGCATCCAGCGGTTGCCACGACGTCAAAATTCCGTAGACAATGAGGCGCTCTCCATTGCCGTTCATGGGGGAGCAGGTCGTAATTGTCATGATGTTTTGGCCCTCAATTGGAGGGTCCTCGCTCATCGGCATTGGGTTCACCACGTCAACCTGAGTCGGCACCACGTATTCCGTGTTCCGAACGGTATAGACATACCAGCCCTGCGACGTTTCGAGGTAGAAGTTGTCACCGGGCCGAATGAGGTGAGCTGGCGTAAAGCTAGTTCCCCAGCCGTTTCGGTGAACGGCCACGGCGAAGTTTCCTGGCTCGCCTGGCCACTGAGAATCCTCATAACGACCGTAGTAGCCTTGGTTGATTGTTGCGTTTGCGTCGGTCACTCCGTTAGCCACGGCTCGCGTTGACCCTGGGCCCAGTCGTGGAGCGTACATGTTGCCAATAACCGCGTTCTGGCCAACAGCTCCGAGTGCCGGTGGAGTGCCATAATCCGGTGTTGTCGGCTTAACGAAAGGCTTCGTTGTTGATTTCGCGGACGACGAGGGACTTGCGGTCAAGCCATTGCTGAATGCCTTGACGGCATCCGCCTGCTTTCCGGCAACAATCGCATTGTTGATCCACAGTTGCCACGCGAGAAAGAGCAAGACAATAACTCCGCCAGTGATGAGCAGTTCACCGACGACGCCAAAAGCTGCAGTCGTTCGTTCGGACAAGAATGCCGCCTTGAATTTGGCCGCAAACCCCGTCGGTTCGGGTGCGGCTGTCCCCTCGATGACGATGTCGGCGTCGAGGTCTTCCTCCGGCTCGCGTGGCTCTAGCAATACTGGCGAATTGGTTCGAAACTCTTCGACCGCAGACGCGAAGTGGTTTGAGGGCTGGCCCGTCGCCTCTTCATCTGATTCGACTTGGGCGTCGCCCTCGTCAAGCTCCTCGTCGCGTGCTTCTGGTTCGGACTCGGTCTTGGCTGATTTTCCGCGCGCTAGCCACCTCTTCAGCCACACGTCGTTGCCGTCCCGAGTTTTCTTGTCCGGGGCTGGCCCAGAAACGTCGGGCGTCTTATCGCCGTTTGCAGGTGGTTCGTCTTGCTCAAAAGTCACCCGACAACTCTAGCCTCGAAAGCCTGAGCGCCT
>JBIISS010000099.1:0-4755 GCA_044340895.1 Microbacteriaceae bacterium | reverse complement strand
GGAACGGGCGCAAACGGCGCGCCCATTGGCGCTGACATGATTCGTGCCGGACTCGACGTCACATTTATTGAACAGTGGCCCGATCACGTCGAAGCCATGCGTGCAAACGGCCTCACTGTGCACCTCCCGCACGAGACTCTGAACACACCCGTTACGGCGTTCCACTTCTGCCAGGTGGCCGAACTACGTACGCCGTTCGACATTGTCTTCACGTCGGTCAAGACCTACGACACCCGGTGGGTGACAGAACTCATCAAGCCACTTCTGCACGACACGTCAATTGTTGTGGGATTGCAAAACGGCATGACGATTGATGCTGTTGCCGACATCGTTGGACCACACCGCTCGGTCGGGGCGGTGCTCGGCATCGCTGCAAACATGTTCGAGCCCGGTGTTGTCACGCGCCAGTTCGGGCCGGACGAAACCTGGCTCGCCGTGGGCTCACTTGACGGGACCATCACCCCGGCGGTTCAAGCTGCAGCGGATGCCCTCGCTCACGCCGGTCACGTGGAGATCCCCGACAACATTCGGGACGCCAAATGGATGAAGCTCATCGCGAACATCCCCGAGATGCTCCCGTCGGCCATCCTGAATGTACCTTTGCTCACAGCCGCAGGCATTGAGGGCATGCGCCCGGTGATGGACGCGGCCGCTCGCGAGGCCTACCACGTCGCCATCGGACTGGGCATCAACATGATTCCCGTGCTGGGCAAGACGGCGGCGGATGTTCCGAACAGCGATCAGTATGCGGTCGACTTACTCGAGACAATCCTCGAATCATTCTCACGCCCAGATACCCGTGTCGCCGTTCTGCAAGATTGGGATAAGGGGCGCCGGGGTGAACTCGATGCCTTCAGCGGCTACATCGTCAGCAAGCAGAAGGCTACCGGTGTGAAAACTCCGGTCAACGCGATGATTCTCGACATTGCACAGCGCGTGGAGAACGGTGAGATTGCTCCCGACCCAAAGAATGCTGAACTCATGATCCGCGGGTACAACGAGATTCTCGCCCGCGGCTAACGACGTGCAACGACGAACGGCCCCTCGAAAGAGGGGCCGTTCGCTCATTTCTTGTCCAATGACTACTTCTTCTTGAGCGTCTCTCCGCGACCTTCAGGAGTGTTGAGGTGCGACTGTGAGCTGCGGATGTTGTTGAGCGGTCCATCCACCGAGTAGTAGCGCTGTCCGCCGGCAACCATGAGGGTCTCGGCGGGGAACTTGGTGATGACCTCGCAACCGGTGGCCGTCACGACGACTTCCTCCTCGATGCGGGCAGCGCCGATTCCATCGGCCGACGGCCAGTACGTCTCGAGCGCGAACACCATTCCTTCGACCAGCGTCTCCGGGTTCTCGAACGACACAAGGCGCGAGAAGATTGGCTTCTCCCAGATCGAGAGACCGACGCCGTGCCCGTACTGCAGCGCGAAGGCCGCTTCTTCGTCGGGGAATCCGAACTCCTCAGCGGCTGGCCACACGGCACAAATGTCAGCGGTCGTTGCTCCGGGCTTCACGAGCGCAATCGCGAGGTCCATGTACTCACGAGCTCGCTTGTAGGCGTCGACCTGAGCCGGGCTCGCCGAGCCAACAGCGAATGTGCGGTAGTAGCAGGTGCGGTAGCCATTGAAGCTGTGCAGAATGTCGAAGAACGCCGGGTCACCCGGGCGAATCAGTCGGTCAGAAAACACGTGCGGGTGGGGCGAGCAACGCTCACCCGAGATGGCGTTGACGCCCTCGACATACTCAGACCCGAGGTCGTACAGCGTCTTGGCCACGAGCCCGACCGCTTCGTTCTCTTTCACGCCGGGCTTGAGAAACTCGTAGAGATTCTCATACGCCGCATCCACCATCGATGCGGCGGTAGTGAGCAGCGTGATCTCGTCGGGCGTCTTGACGCGACGAGCTTCAAGAAAGACCTGCTGACCGTCGACCACAGAGATGCCCTCTTTTTGCAGGGCGAACAGGATGGGCAACTCGAGAACGTCGACACCGAGTGGCTCGTTCGCAACCCCGAACTTGTCGAGCTCGCGCTTGATCTTGGCGGCCACACCTTCGGCGATCTCTGCGCCCGGAGGGAATGCGCCACGCAGCGTCGAGATTCCGGCGCGCGAGCCGTGCTCGGCGCGAGGTCGCGTTGCGCCGTGGTGCGGCGCGTGCGGGTCTGCGTCATTCTCCATGTGTGTCTGGTTGAGCCAGGGGTTGAGAAGAGTGTGGTGCTTTGCAGCCGAGCCGAAGTCCCAAATGATGGGGTCGCTGTGGCGCGTGATGAGAGCGAAGCGAATCAGCTTGTCCATGGCCCACGTACCGATGTGCGTGCCGGTCATGTAGCGGATGTTGCCGAAGTCGAACGCAAGAAGGGCACCGAGGTCGGATTCCTCCAGCTTCAATCGGAGGCTTGCGAGGCGTGCCTCGCGAAGGCGCTCAAAGTCGACTCGCTGTTCCCAGTCGACCGACATGGTTCCACGTGTTGCGGTGCTCATTCTGGCTTCACTCCTTCTGGTGCGTCGGGCATATCGAGGTCAAAATCCATTACGCGGTGAAAGCGCGACAACGCGTTCCACATGGCGATTGTCATGCACAATTCCAGCAATTCAACATCGTTGAAGTGCTTCTTCGCCTCCGCAAGAGTGCCCAGGGTCGCCGCTTGGGGCAGATCGGCGTAGGTCTCGTTCTGCGGGTTGAGGGTCAGCTCGCGCGTGAGTTCGAGCGCGGCTCGCCATTTCGCGGGCATCTCATCCCAGTCAGCATTCACAATGTCGCGCATCTGCTCGTCTGTCAGACCTTTGGCCGCGGCCGACGTCGCTCGGTGGCTCACCGTGTAGTTGCAATGGTTGAGGAAGCCGACGTAGAGGGCGCACGCGTCTTTGAGCTGCGCATCCATCACACCCGGGCCGGCAACGGTGCGCAGGAAAGGCAGGTAGGTGGCGAACATGTCGGGCTTGTTCATGATTGCTTTCCAGGTCTCGAGTACTTTGCCGTACTGCGCCTGTCCCGACTCGGCGACCTCGCGGGCAGCGCCCTCGAGTTCGTAAATCTCCGCAAGTCTGATGAGTGCCATTGCCCTATTTCTTGAGTGTGCGCCACGTGATTGGTTATGACTCTATTGCCGAATGTATCCATTCACAAGACGATTCCGCTCAAAAAGCACGGGAATTCAGCGCTTCTCGCCCTAATGGATACATAAACAGTCAGTGCCATAATTGTGGGTATGAATAGCGTGGCAATCGAACTCGACCACGTCAGCATTCTTCGCTCCGGCAAGCCCACGCTCGACGACGTGACTTTTGAGGTCAAGTCCGGAGAGCAGTGGGCCGTCATCGGACCGAATGGTGCTGGTAAGTCAACGCTGCTCGCCGTGTGTGCAACGTCCACTCTGCCGGTTCGAGGCACCGCAGCCATTTTCGGCATGCGCGTCGGCAAGACCCCATTGAGTGACATTCGCGAACGACTGGGATACGTGACGACGCACCACTCGATGGAGTGGCCGATGACCGCGCGTGACATCGTGCTCACCGCGTTCACGCGAACCGTCGAAACACCGATGCGGTGGGAACCGACGCCGATGCAGACGGACGAAGCGAATCACCACCTCGCACGGTTAGGGCTCAGCCACGTCGCCGACACCTCGTGGCGCGCCCTCTCGCAGGGTGAGCTGGGTCGCACTTTGCTCGCGCGGGCGACACTACTGAAGCCTCAAATGTTGCTTCTCGACGAGCCGGCCGCGGGGCTCGACCTGGCGGCTCGAGAACAGGTTCTCGACACTATCGCCGAGCTCAGCGCAGAGAATCCTGATCTCACCACCGTGATGATCACGCATCACCTCGAGGAGCTGCCGACCTCGACCACGCACGCGGCGCTCATGAGCAAGGGCAGGATCATCACTCGTGGCTTTGCGGTAGACGTACTGACATCTGAAAACCTCACCGCGTGTTTCGGCGTACCCATCATTGTGGATTTTGCACACGGCCGATGGTCGAGTCGAAGTGGCCGTTCAGACTAAGCAGCGACCGCCAAGAAGTCCATCCAGGCTTCTTGCTTGTGCTCGATTCCCATGGCGAACCATGCGGGTCCGCTTGGCATGCGCGGCGCGGCGTGAAGCTTCCAGCCGAGGTCTCGAAGCAGTCGATCGCCCTTGACGTTGTTGCATCGAAAACAACACGCGACCAAGTTCTCCCAGGTGTCTTGGCCACCGCGCGAGCGAGGGACGACGTGGTCAATTGTCGCCGCCCCCGCCGCGCAGTAAGCGCAACGGTACGCGTCGCGGCGCAGAATGCCACGCCGTGAGACAGGAATGCGCCGCACATACGGGACTCGTACGTAGCGACGCAAGACGATGACGCTGGGGCGATCGAACGTTGCGGTGACCGTTTGTATTGGATTCTCCGGGTCTATCTTGATGACCGACGCCTTGTTGTTGAGCACAAGCATGAGCGCGCGGCGAAATGAGACAACCGCGAGAGGTTCGTAGCCCGCGTTGAGAACCAAAGTTTGCATCACGCCTCCTTAGAGCTTTCCTGCGTGGCGTGCAGGAACGGCAGAAGTTCTTGAGCACACGGTAACCCCCAACGCAACCGACTCCCGGCAACGGCGCGCCGGGAGTCGGTGATGAATTGGTGTCGCAGTCCTGAACCGCGCGTTACCGACTAGATGCCGACGCGGAAAACCACGTAGTAGTCAGACCAAATCGGGCGAATAGCGATGCTCTTGCCTTCGGTCGGCGAGTCGAGCATCATGCCCGGGCCGGCCCAGAAGCCGATG